>JBCBTA010000102.1:0-8860 GCA_039818905.1 Planctomycetota bacterium | reverse complement strand
CGGGCGTCAGTGAGCTTGCGCAGGGCAACATCACGACAGGGTCCTTTGACATTGCGACGTCGGTCCTCCCATTCGGCTCCAAGGGAGTGCGGAAGTCGGTGTTGGGACGTGCCTCAGCGCGGGAGAGATTCGGTCGTTTCGGAGAAGTGGGCCGGGCAACGGCAGATCGAGCGAGTCGGCTCTGGAGCGAGCGCTTCTATCACGGCAACACCGAAGACAGCATCAACGCAGCACTGGCGGACATCCACGCACATCTCGACTTCATGCAGGTCGCGCAACGGTACGGATGGCGCCAGCGTGGTCCCGGTCTCTACTTCACTCGTTCGCCCGGTGATCCTTCAATCCCCGGATCTGCAGCAGCGTGGGCACAGCGTGGAGGAATGTCAGGCAGGGGTGGAGCGCCGGCGATACTCGAAGCGAGGATACCCAGAGTCCGGTTGCGGCAGATCAGGCGCGACCCCGGAGTGAAGATCGACCGGTCGCAGCACCTCCTTGATGCACCCGAATCTCACTTCCCATTCGACCCATCACCAGGATTCCCCGGTCCGGGGCCGGCCCGCGCGTTCGCCAACGCCGCAACGTGGAGCCGTTTCGATCCAAACGCAGCCAATCCAACGTTCAGCGCGCTTTGGCCACTGCTCGCAACACCCCGCTTCACGCCGCCGACGGCGGCGAACGCATCTCCTGCAGATGGTGAATCCGTAAGGTCTACCGAAGTTGGCACCAAGAAGTAGTTGCGTTCGGGCTTTGACTCGTTCTCATCAACGAACGCGTGAGCGTCGCTTAACGCGATGAGCGACTCGGCATGCATGGAGTCGCGGGGAAGGTCGATATGCCTGGCTTCCGAGTAAGGCGAGCGTCAACACGCGATCCAGGACGGCGCAGGCTCGCTCAAACGCTGGTCCGAGTGCCATCCACTCTTGGAACTGCTCAGACTCTCCGACTCTTGAATTGGTGAAGCAGCGCGTCGCCTGATCAAGCCGACACATGCCGCGGACGACGTCGCCTCGCTGGACTCCGTCCACATGCGCGGCAAGACCGGCGTCCTGGTCACCTCCGGATCACTGCAGATACGTCGGAGGTACAGCCCGTTCGATGACGACATGCGGACTCGGATGCTCAGTGGCTCCAGTCCATCACGCTGACCACGGGTGCGGACGAGTCGCGGCGCAGGGGGCGCGACTCGTTCAAAGGGTGACCGACGGGATTCGAACCCGCGACCCCCAGGATCACAACCTGGTGCTCTAACCGAGCTGAGCTACGGCCACCATCTCGCCATGGCATCCGTGGACGCCCGACGAAGGGACAACAGTACGACGCCGGCATCACCCCGTCAACGATCTCCCTGATAGACGCCGCACACACCGCCGGCATCGCGTCAGATCGTGGTTTGGGCTTCACCCGGCGACCGTGTAGGGTGCCACTTTCGTCCCTCGCCCGCGGCAGTCCCATGATCCACCTCAACACCGTCTCCAAGCGCTACGACGGAGCCGCGACCTTCGCAGTCCGGGACGTCTCCCTCACCGTGGCCGATGGCGAGCTCCTGGTGCTTCTCGGGGGATCCGGCTCCGGCAAGACCACCACCCTCAAGATGATCAACCGCCTCGTCGAGCCGACCTCCGGCCGCATCGAGGTCGAGGGTCGTGACGTCGCCAGCCTCGCGCCCGTCGAGCTGCGCCGGCGCATCGGCTACGTCTTCCAAGGCATCGGCCTGTTCCCGCATATGACCGTCGCGCAGAACGTGGGTATCACGCCCCGGCTCCTCGGCTGGTCGCGCGGCGACATCCGCGGTCGTGTTGACGAGCTGCTCGACATGGTCGGCCTTCCGCCCGGCGAGTTCGCGCGGCGGGCGCCGCATGAGCTGTCCGGCGGCCAGCGCCAGCGCGTCGGTTTCGCCCGTGCGTTGGCGGCACGACCGAGTCTCATGCTCATGGACGAACCTCTCGGCGCCCTCGACCCGCTGACGCGCGACGCCCTGCAGGACGGACTGCGGCAGATCCACGAGCAGCTCAAGCTCACCATCATCCTCGTCACGCACGACATGACCGAGGCCCTCCTGCTCGGCGACCGCATCGGCGTGATGAACGAGGGCCGCCTGCTGCGGGTCGATTCCCCCGAGCGCCTGCTGCGCGATCCGAGGGACGACTATGTGCGGCGGCTCATGCAGACGCCCAAGCGCCACGCCGACCGCGTCGAGGCACTCGCCGAGGGGCGCGGGTCATGAGCGACAACCTGCGTCAGCAGCTCGTCGAGCTGCCCAACCTGCTCGGCCATCACATCCAGCTCACGCTGATCGCGCTCGTCGCGGCCATCGCCATCAGCTTCCCAGCCGCGCTGCTGTGCCTCCGCGTGCCGCGTGTCCGTGGCACCGTGCTTGCGGTCGTCAGCGTCATCCAGACCGTGCCGAGTCTTGCGCTGCTGGCGCTGATGGCCGTCGCCTTCGGCCTCTTCGACCAGCGCGCAGCACTCATTGCACTCACCGCCTACGCCATCCTGCCGATCCTGCGAAACATGGTCACCGGTATCCTCGGCGTCGATGCCAGTGTCATCGAAGCGGCCCGCGGCGTCGGCATGACCCCGTGGCAGATTCTGCGGCAGGTCGAGCTGCCACTGGCCGCGCCCGTCATCATCGCCGGCATCCGCACCGCAACCGTCTGGGTCGTCGGCATTGCCACTCTCTCGACGCCCGTCGGCGCCGATTCGCTCGGCAACTACATCTTCAGCGGCCTGCAGACGACCAACACCACGCGCGTTGTCACCGGCGTCGTCGCTGCGATCGTGCTGGCGCTCATCCTCGATCAGCTCATCCGCCTTCTTGAACATGCGTCCGAGCGCCGCTCTCTCCGGCTCGGGCTCACGGGCGTGGGGGGCCTGCTGGTTGTCCTCATCGCCGGACTCGCGCCCCTCGCCATCGATCTTCGGGATGGACCGGTGCGCACGCAGGTTGCGCAGACTGATCAGCCGCGGCTTGAGCGTGTCACCATCGGCGCCAAGACCTTCACTGAGCAGTTCATCCTCGCGCGCCTGCTCGGCCAGACCCTCGCCGATGCGGGGTATGACATCGAGCTCAAGGAGAGCCTCGGGTCCATCATCGCCTTCGAGCAGCTCGCACAGGACGAACTCCAGATCTACGTGGACTACACCGGCACGATCTGGGCCAATCAGATGGACCGCACCGACAGCCGTGATCCAACGACGGTGCTCTTCGAGATGACCGCGTGGCTCGCGCGGACCCATGGGATCACCTGCCTCGGACCGCTCGGCTTCGAGAACGCCTACGCCCTCGCCATGCGCGCCGCGGATGCCGAGGCCTTGAATTTGCGCACGGTCAGTGATCTTGAACCGCATGCAGCGGGACTCACAATTGGCAGTGACTACGAGTTCTTCGCCCGCCCGGAATGGCAGGCGTTCCTGGCGGCCTACGGCTTCACCTTTGCCGAGACGTCTTCGTTCGACTCGACGCTCATGTACCCCGCTGTCGCGCAGGGCAAGGTGGATGTCATCACGGCATTCACCACCGACGCGCGCATCATCGAGTACGACCTGGCCCTGCTCCAGGATCCCCGCCGCGCCTTCCCGCCCTACGACGCCGTGCTCCTGCTCTCGGATTCCGCGGCCCAGGATCCGCTCCTCGTGGACACACTCAGGCCGCTGATCAACGCCATCAACGTCTCGCTGATGCGCGCCGCCAACGGCCGCGTGGATCTGGAGGGGCGCACGCCGCGCGATGCCGCGGCGTGGCTGCGATCTCGTCTGCCACAGCCCGGCGAGTGATGCGCACCGGGCCACCCCGATACATGTTGTGGCATTCCCGATGCCGCGATGGTGCATCGCTTCCAGCGGTCTGGCGAACCGTGAAGTGCTACTATCCTGTCCCCCGAGAACGGTTCCGGTGGGAACGGATTCGCACGACCCACGTCGCAAGGACCTCCTGTCGAGATGGCTTTCGCCGCACCGCTCAAGGCACTCCGCACGCTCTTCTCCAGCGTGCGCTTCGGCGTGACCCTGCTCACCATCCTCTTTGTCTACGCCACCATCGGATCATCGGGCATTCCCTACCCGACGACCCTCAATCCCTTCGGCCCGTGGGGCTTCTCGCAGGTCCGCACGCTTCCGGCGTTCGAACTGACCGAGTTCGAGTGGTTCCATACGTGGTTCTTCCTTGTCCTGTGCGCCCTGATCGCGGCGAACATCATTGTCGCCACGCTGACACGCATTCGACTGTCGGTGGTGAACCTGGGCGTATGGATGATCCACACCGGCATCATCACGCTCATCGTCGGGAGCGTCATCTACTTTGGAACCAAAGTCGAGGGCGATGCTCCCGTCTTCCGCCGCGCCGTCGTCATCAATGTTGAGGGCGCCGGCGCAGCGCTGCTCCCGGCCCTGCCCGGACGTAGCGCGGCCGTGGAGACGAATGCCGGCCCATACCTATGCACTGTCGTCGAGACCGCGCCGGAACTTCCCTCGGGTGAGCCCGGCTATGCCGTCTCCGTCGCCGTGCAGACACCGACGGGCGGTCGCTTCGTGCGTCGCCTCGTCGATGGCCAGCCGCAGTTGACTGCGGACGCGCTGCCTGGCGGCGGCCCCGTCCCCGTCGGCATTGTCGATCCTGGCTTCACCCTCGCGCTGCAGCCGCTCGTGCAGGAGGACTTCTGGATCAAGGAGTCCCGGGCACTCGCCTTCAGGAGCGCGGAGACCGCCGAGTCCTGGAACCATGTCTCCCTCGATGGCCTGCCACGCTTCAACGACTACTACGCTCAGCCCGAGGACGTCTGGCCACTCACGTCCAGCGAGCTCGACGGCGTTGTTCGCCCGATCGACATGCCGGTCGCCGTGCCGGAGCAGCTTGCGGATCTCGACATCCGCATTACCGGCTTCCTGCGATACGCCGTGGAGCAGTCGCGCCGCGTTCCTGGTGGTCATCGCATCGACCCCGTCGCGCTCGTCGAACTGAGCGGGCCGCAGGGTGCGCCATCTCGTCATCGCCTTGCCGCACTGCGGCCGCAGGAGCGGACCGCCGGCGGGGCGCTTGAGTTCCGCTATGTCGAGTCGATGGACGCGCTCGAGGCGATGCAGCTGCAGGCCGACCCATCGCTCACGCTGTCCGTCGAAGGCAGCGATCCGGTGACGCTCTCGCTCGCCGAGCCAGGCACCGCACTCACCGATGTGGGCGCAGGATGGCAGGCCCGCGTGCACGAGTTTATCCCGCAGCTCACACTGCCCAACGGCGCGCTGTCACTCGTCGTGCTGCACCTGCGCACGCCCGAGGGAACCGACATCACGCGCTGGGTCTTCGAGGACGCCTCGATCAACCGAGACATCTCCGGAAGCCCGGACGGGCCCGGGCACGGCGCCATCAACGCGCGGGGAGAGTCGCGCGAACTGGACACCCGGTTGACGAGCACCTTCCGGGCCGGGTTCGCATTCCCACTCATGCTCGTCGGTGGCCCCGATGACGTCGGTCTGCGGCTTCTGTCACCCGGTCCCGACGGCATCAACAGCGCACCAATCCAGGTTGGGCAGGGCGTCACATTCACCGGCGGGGCGGGCTTGCGCGTCATCGAGTTCAGCCTGACGGCCCGCGAGGAGATTCGTCCGTTCATCGTTCCGCCGCGGCAGCGCGATCGCAATTCCGACATCGGTGGCAGCTTCAGCATGATCCGCGTCGAGCTCGCCTCCGGCGGCTGGAGCGCGACGCACTGGCTGCCGTTCCATCGCTATTCCTTCGATGATCCGCGCCTTGCGGTGCCAGGTCTGGGGCGGGCCGAGCCGACGCTGCTGGCGCTTCCCGACGGCCGCCGCGTCGAGATGATCTTCACCCGGGAGCGCAGGCCACTGCCGGCACCAGTCATCCTCGATGACTTCATTCTCACGAGTCACGTCGGCGGGTTCACCGGCGACGTCTCCTCCATCCGCGACTGGACCAGCGTGCTGCGCTTCGAGTCGGGTGACGGCTGGACCATGCCCAAGAGCATCAGCACCAACGCGCCAGTCGCCTTTGCCGGACTCTCGTACTTCCAGTCCTTCTGGGACGCGCCGCGGCCGCCCTCACAGATGGACTTCGGCACACCAGGCATGAACTTCACCGGGCTCGGCGTCGGCAACCGCAACGGTGTTGTGACCCAGCTCGCCGGCGGCACACTTGCCGTCATTGGCATGCTGTACGCCTTCTACGTCAAGCCGGTGATCAAGAGGCGCAGGCGAGAGCGTGTCCTGGCAGACATCGAAGCCAAGAAGGCGATCGGCATGCAGGCCGAGACGCGGCAGGAGGTGCTCGCGTGACTTCCACAGGGCGCATTGCATGGTGGTCCTCCGGCGTATTCGTGGGATTGGGGCTGACCGCCTTGATTCTGTGGATGCTGCTCGGCCGCAGCGTTGCGACGACAGGCTTCGCCGCGATCGATCTTCGTCCGCTCGATGAGTCGGCGGTGTATCACCGCGGCCGCCTGAAGTCCTTCGACTCCTACGCGCGGGAGATCGTGGCACAGGTCGCCGGACCGAAGGGTGTCAGCCGTGTCCTCGACGACGCGGCGGAGCCGACCCGGCTCCCTGCCGACTTCGCCTACCTCGACATGATGATCCGGCCCGAGCTGTATGACGATGCCGACATCATCTACGTCAAGAAGAAGCCCATGCGGGCCCAGCTCGCCGCCGCGCTCGAACGCGCCGGCACCGTGGACACGGAGACGCTCGACGCCTTCATCGACACGGGACTCATTTCCGAATCGCTGTTGCGCAGCCCGGCATCGCTGGAGATGCTGCAGATTTGGTCACGTGACGTCGTTCGCACCGCGAGCCACGTCAACGCCATTCGCGCGGCCATGCACTTCCGATCATCCGAGACGCTCGCAACGAGCCTGCGCATCATCCCGCCGCCAGATGGCGACAGGGACACCCCATGGCTCAGCCCTGCCGACTTGTGGACGGATGGCAGTGGAGCCCTGACCGAAGGACAGCGACTCGCCGCTGGCATGGATCCCGAGATGCGCGATGCGCTGCAGCGTTCTTGGGCCGCGTTCGTCGAGGCGTGGCGGGCGGAGGACACGGACCGCGCCGCGGCCATGCTGGCGACGTTCTGTACGGCCATTCATGAAGCGGCCCCCGAGCTGTACCCCGAGCGCAGCAGGCTCCTGACCGAGAGCACATACTTCCGCGCCGGGTCCTTCACGTGGTCATGGATCATCTATCTCTTCGCTGTGCTCTTCTTGCTGATGGCGGTTGCGTTCAAGTGGGAAGGGGCCCGCATGCTCGGGCTCGGCATGTTCTCCGTCGCCTTCCTGCTGCACACCGGCACCATCGCAGTGCGCTGGTACGTCTCCGGCAGGTGGCCCAACTCCAACATGTTCGAGGCGGTGACCACCAGTGTGTGGTTCGGGGCGGTGGTCGCGGTGGCTCTGGAGCTCGTCGCACGGCGCACGGCCCTGCGCAATCTCTTCGCCATCGGCGCGTCGGTCGCATGCATGGCCGCGATGATGTCAGTCCAGTTCATCCCCAAGCTCGATCCGGCCATCAACAACATGATGCCGATCCTGCATGATCTGTGGCTCTACATCCACACCAACACCATCATCGCCAGCTACGCCCTGATCGCCATGGCCGCCGTGACATCGATCCTCTACCTGCTGCGCCGCCTCTTCGGCGCTCCCGCGGACTTCGCTCGCGTCGGTGGCACGGGCATGCTGCTGCAGGACGGCAAGCGCACCGTCTCACTCGGTGAAGTGCTGGACGGCGCGACACTCATCATGATGGAGCTCTCCTTCGTCATGCTGTGGGCCGGCATCATCATGGGCGCGGTGTGGGCCGATCACTCCTGGGGCAGGCCGTGGGGCTGGGATCCCAAGGAGGTCTTCGCGCTCAACACGTTCCTGGTCTTCCTGATCCTCATCCACGTCCGGCTGCGCGTGGCGGACAAGGGGCTGTGGACTGCCGTCCTCGCCGTCGCAGGCTGTGGCGTGATGCTCTTCAACTGGATCGTCATCAACTTCGTCATCGCAGGTCTGCACAGCTACGCGTAAGGCAAACGAAAACGCCCGACGAGCACCATGGCTCGCCGGGCGGCAGAGTCGATGACGGTATGTCGCACGGTCAGTCGAACGTGTGTCCAATCAGACCGGCGCAACCGAAGTTTGCGGCGAGGATCGTGAAATCCAGGAGATCCACGACGCCGTCGCAGTTCATGTCACCGTCGAAGCGCGTCCCGCCGGCGGCGAGGCCGAAGTTTGACGCCAGCACGGTGAAGTCGCCCAGATTCGTATCTCCATCTCCGTCGCCGAGCACGTCGGCGCGGCAGAACGGTGCACAGCTGCCAGTCGCACACATCGTCCCGACACCCGCGAACTTGCCCTGGGCGGCGTCGCACGCGACTTGATCGAGCCCGTCGCGGCAGATGTTGAAGTCGGCCACGTCAGGTCCATTGGCATTGTCATCGAAGCAGCCAAAGCAGCACGCACCGAGCGTCCCTGGCTGCGGGTTGTAGCCGTGGGCTCGAATGTCGTTGTTCACGACGATCTGAACGATGCCCGCCCCGCCCAGCAGCGGTGGATGCGAGAGCTGCATGTTCAGCATTTCCACGTCGATGATGTTGGGGGGTGCGACGAATCCGTTCGGAACAAGCACGTCCAGCGAGATGAGCTCGCCGACATCCGTCACCGCATATGCACTCGTCGCAAGGACGAAGTCCATGTCCGAGACAGTCACGCCGGGACCTTCGTCAGCGAGGACCTCTGCGACCCACCACGGATCGCCGTCGATCGTCACGGGTGACGTTGACATCAGGTTGAGCGATACGATCTGGATATCGACCGGTACCGCCGGCAGCGGCGCAATGTCCAGATGCACACGGTAGTTCAGATCAAGT
>JBCBTA010000101.1:0-8891 GCA_039818905.1 Planctomycetota bacterium | reverse complement strand
TGGCCGAGCTCGGTTACGTCGCCTTCGCGTGCGACATGTACGGCGAGGGGCGCACCTCCGACACGGTTCCCGGCGCGCAGGCGCTCGCCGGACCGTTCTATGGCGACCGCTCTCTCTTCCGCACGCGCACCCAGGCTGGCATCGACATCCTGCGGGCACAGCCGGGCGTTGATCCTGAACGCATCGCCGCCATCGGCTACTGCTTCGGCGGCACAGCCGTGCTCGAACTCGCCCGATCCGGTGCAGACATCGATGGTGTGGTCTGCTTCCATGGCAACCTTACGACCGCCAATCCGGCCGACGCCCGCAACATCCGCTGCAGCGTCATGGTCTGCAACGGAGCGGACGATGCCTTCGTCTCCATGGAGGATCGACAGGCGCTCATCGAGCGTATGAGCAAGGCGGGTGTCGATCTGCAGTTCATCGAGTACGCCGGCGCGGTGCACTCGTTCACCAACCCCAAGGCTGACGATCTTGGCATGGACAGCGTGGGGTACGACGCGCTCTCGGACCGACGCTCGTGGGCCCACATGCAGCTCTTCTTCGACGAGCAGTTCGGAGACTGATCATGGCCAGCGACACGCCTGCAGCCGTGGCGCACCTCGGCGCAGAGGGCTTTGCCGTCACCATCGATGTTCATGGCCATACCGTCCGCGCCGATGAGCCGGCCGATCTCGGTGGGCTCAACACCGGTCCCGATCCCTTCGCGCTGCTGTACGCATCGCTGTCATCGTGCATCCTGATCACGCTGCGCATGTACGCAGACCGCAAGCAGTGGCCGCTGCGCGGTGCGGACGTGCGGCTGTTCCCCACGCGGCGCCCGGCCGGCCCTGTTGAGCGCATCGACATCGAACTCGCGCTCGTCGGCGAGGAGCTGACGGACGCGCATCGTGAACGGCTGCTTGATATTGCGGGAAAGTGCCCGGTGCACCGGTCCCTCGAGGGCACCGTGGAGATTGACAAGACGCTCGTGTGAGCGTTCAGTCCATCCGCTGCTCGACCTTGATCAGGTGATAGCCGAACTGCGTCTGCACCGGCTCGGAGATCGCGCCGACCGCGAGATCGCCGAAGACGACCTGATCGAACTCCGGAACCATGTCGCCCTTGGAGAACGTACCCAGTGAGCCGCCATCACGGCCGGACGGGCACTTGCTGTGCTCCTTGGCGAGATCCTCGAAGGCGGCCCCGCCCTCGATCTGCGTCTTCAGATCCTGTGCTTCGCTCTCGGACGCGACGAGAATGTGGCGCGCGACGGCCTTCGACATGACAGTTCCTTCCTGTGATCAGATCCGGGGATGCAGGTGCATCCGCTCTCGCCGGTATCGTAGCGGCCATCGCCACCTCCGGAGTGCACCAGCCATGGTCAGCCGCCTCGCATGCATCATCTCGTGCCTCACAGCATCCGTCGCACTTGGCCAGCACGACGCGGCCGCCCCGCTGGACGAGGCGCTGCAGAAGATCGTCGATGCGCACAACGTCCCCGGTCTGACGGCACTGCTCATGGTCGATGGCGAAGTCGTGCAGCACAGCGCAGTCGGCCTCCGCGCCATCGGCAAGCCCGAGGCATTCACACCTGATGATCTGGTGCACATCGGTTCCTGCACCAAAGCCATGACGGCCACACTCGCCGCCATGCTCGTCGAGGAGGGACTGCTCACGTGGGACAGCACCATCGGCGATGTACTCACGACGATCCGTGATGACATCCATGCGGGGTACCGCGATGCAACGCTGCGACAGTTGCTCGCACATCGCGCCGGCATGCGTACCGATCAGGACACCATCCGCCAGCTCTGGATGCGCTACGCCGCGATGCCCGCCGACGATGTCGATGCGCGGCTGGAGGCGGTCCGGCTCGCGCTGATGACCGAACCGGCCGCCGCGCCGGGCGAACGCTTCGACTACGCCAACCTCGGGTACATCGTTGCCGCATCCATGATGGAGCAGGTCACCGGCACCTCGTGGGAGACGCTCATGCGCCAGCGCCTGTTCACGCCCCTCGGCATGGAATCCGCCGGTTTCGGCCCGCCCGGCGACGCCGCGACGGTCTCGCAGCCCTTCGGCCATCGCGCCATGGGCACCGCCCACATCCCGATGCCGCCCGGACCCTTCGCCGACAACCCCGCCATCACAGGGCCTGCCGGCAACGTGCACTGCTCACTCGTCGATTGGGCGAAGTTCGCGCTGCTGCACAGCCGCGGCGCACAAGGAGCGGACGGCCTGCCGCTCGAGCCGGCGTCCTTCGACACCATGCACCAGGCTTTCGCCAGGCCCGGCGAGCCTGAAGGCAGCGGCTATGCCCTGGGATGGGGTGTCTCCAACGATCCCGAAGCGGGCGTCGTCCTGCAGCATGCCGGCAGCAACACGATGTGGTTCGCGGTCGTCACGGTCGCGGTGGACAAGAACGCGATCGTTCTCACTGCATGCAATGCCGGGAGCGATGCCGCCCAGCAGGCGTGTGCTGAAGCATCCATTGCCATGCGCATGATCCACGCCGCGCCGAAGGCAGAGTCCGACTAGTCAATGGCGCACGTGCCGGTCGAGCAGTCGCGACGACCTGTCAGCCGCAGCCGGTGCTTGGCGAAGAAGGCGTACGTCACGTCGGAGATCGATCGGGCGACGGGCCAGCGCGTCCAATTGAACAGCCAGCCCCATCCGACCGCGCTCCACGCCTGACGGAAGACTTCCATGCCCGTGACCAGTGAGCCATCCGGCATCACGCCATGGATGTGTCCCATGACATCTGCCTGGGTCACGCCGTAGCAACTGGCGTCGAAGTTCGGGCCTGCGATGTCCTCGATCGCCAGCGCGCCTCGCCCACCATCCAGACGGCGCAACATCGACGCTTCACGCCGGCACAGGGGGCAGTCGCCATCGATCAGGATCTTGAAGCGCCACGGTTCCATGCCTCCGGTTTCGGCTGAAGACATGCGCCGGATTCGCATTCGCCCTCAGGACCCCTCAGGGGGCGTAGGATGCACCCTTATGGGAGGCTCACCCCGCTTTGCCGCCGAACTGATCGAGTCCAGCGCCCGCTCGCTGGCGGAGTGGACCCTGGCACAGCAGGCCGAGGACACGGCGCAGCCCGCCTGGGACCAGCGGGAGCGGGAAGCGCTCAGGGCGGACACCGAGCTTCGCCTCATCGAGCTTGCCACGGCACTCACGTTCGACGCCCCCGAGCTCTTCGTGCAGCACGTGTGCTGGTGCAAGGTCGCATACGCCTCGCGCGGCACGCCCATCGATGAGCTGGAGCGCAACCTCCAGTCGATGACCGACGTCCTGCACGACCGGCTTCCCGAGACCGCTTTCGTCATCGTCGCCGCGTACATCGCGCAGGCCGAGCTCGCGCTGACCGAGGCGCCTGAGGAACTGCCCAACGTCATCTCGTCAGACCTGCCCAGCGCCGCGGCTGCCCGCCGCTTCCTGCTCGCCCTGCTGGAAGCCGACCGCACCGACGCGCACGCGATCGCCGTCGGTGCCTTGCGCGACGGCATGCCTCTTACTGATGTGCTCAGCGGCATCGTGCATCCCGCGCAGGCCGAGCTCGGCCGCATGTGGCATATGAACGAGATCGGTGTCTCCGATGAGCACATCGCGTCCGGACTCGTCGAGTGGGTGCTCGGTCAGTTGGAAGGCGAGATGCCGAGGCGGGAGCGCAATGGACGCAGCGTCGTCGCGACGAGTGTCCCTGGCGATGCGCACGCGCTCGGTGTTCGCATGGTGTGTGACTGCTTCGAGGCTGATGGCTGGACGCCGTACCTCCTCGGCGCAAGCACACCCGCGCCGGACATCATCGAGACGCTGGTCCGCCGCGACGCGTCGCTGCTGGCACTGTCAGCCGGCGTCAGCCGCCACCTCCGCACCGCGGCGGGCGTCATCGGTGTCATCCGAAGCCATCCGCAGACGGCCGACACACCCATCCTCGTCGGTGGGCCGCCCTTCGCCCGCATCCCCAACCTGTGGAAGACGATGGGGGCCGACGGCACCGCAAGCGACCTCGCCGAGGTCGTCCGCCTGGGCGGACAGCTGGTGGACGCCCGCCGGGCATAATTGCCGGCCCGCTGCATACGCCGCCCTCTCGGCATCGAAGACCAATGTGTCATGCAGCACTCACGCACTCAAGACGGCACCTATGTTCTCGAAACCGAGCAGATGCTCGCGCTCCCGGTGGAGCAGGTCTTCGAGTTCTTCTCGGACGCGATGAACCTCGAAGCGATCACGCCGCCATTCCTGAAGTTCCGCGTCCTCACACCGGCGCCCATCGACATGCGAGTCGGCACCCTCATCGACTACAAGCTCAGTCTTCGCGGCGTGCCCATCCGCTGGCGGACCCGCATCGCCGCCTGGGAGCCACCGTCCCGCTTCATCGACATGCAGCTTCGGGGCCCATACAAGCTCTGGCACCACGAGCACCGCTTCGAGCCCATGGGCGACGAGACGCGCTGCATCGATCGCGTCGAGTACCGGCATGCCGGCGGCCCACTCGTCAACAAGCTCATCGTGCGGCCGGACCTTGAGCGCATCTTCCGCTACCGCCAGCACCGCATCACGGAGCTGCTGGAACGCGTGCCCGAGCCCGCCCTCGTCTGATTCGTCCCGCGCCCGGTACCATGGACGGGGAGGTGTCGTCCATGAGCAAGGGCAGTCTCATCGCACTGGCGGTGATCGTGCTGGGCATCCTGTGCGCGTTCCTCGGCTACAAGATGCACGACAGGGTCAAGGCATCCGAAGCCGCGCGGGCCGACGCTCAGGTCCTACTCGAACTCACTGAGCGGTACGGGGCGGATCCGGTGTACGTCGAGGACCTTATCGACACGTGCCATGCGCAGGCCTTCGACGCGACGTACAAGGGCGGCGTCCTGAGTCCGAGCGAGCTCAACGAGCAGGACTATCAGGCCGAGCTGGTCGCGCTCATGCTCGAGCGTGCCACGGCGGACAACAACGCCAACGCCATCGCGTCGCTGCAGGGCCTGCTCGACGGGCACTACCGACACTTCCGTCGCTAGCGCGGAGATCCGCCATGCTTGGAGTGCCGCAGGGCAAGGTCTGTCTCGTCGAGTACCAGCAGGACTGGCCCGCGGCGTTCGATGCCGAGCGGGCACGCCTCTCTGACGCGCTCGGTCACGATGTCTCCATCGAGCACATCGGCAGCACAGCCGTGCCCGACACCATTAGCAAGCCGCTGATCGATGTCATGATCGGCCTGCCCGACATCGCGGACCACGCGGCTCACATTCCCAGACTCGAAACGCTCGGCTACACCTACCGCGGCGAATACGGCATCCCGGATCGCCACTTCTTCACGCTGGGCGATCCGACGACCCATCACGTCCACATGGTGGCCCACGGCGAGCATTTCTGGCGACTCAACCTGCTCTTTCGAGACCACCTGCGCAACAACGCAGACGCCCGTGAGCGATACGTCGCCGAGAAGAAGCGGCTCGGCGACGTTCATGCAGATGATCGTGCGCAGTACACCAAGGGCAAGGATGGCATCATCCGTGCCATCCTGGCCGAGGCAGGCTGGAGAGAGTGAGCGTTTACTCGGAGTCTGAGCCCGGCCCTGCGCCCGACTCCGATTCAGCAGCCTGCCGCGCCTGCTCCAGCTGACGCCGCATCGACGCTCGGAGCATGATGCGCTCCGACTGTGAGATACCGGCCCGGTCGAGATTGAGACGCATCGACGGGTTCCAGCGATCGTCGTCGGTCCGCTCGTAGCCGAGCTGCTCGAGCAGACGCTCCTCCATGTCAGGCATATGCCCGGCGCCGTACCAGATGGCCACGCTCTCGGCTTCGGTGTCGTCGAGCAGCGCCTTGAGGTCATCGATGACCACCTGGTTGCGCTCATCGATCAGCACCTTGACCGTGCCGTCACCGAGCTGGTCGCTCATCATGTCGAACGCCGCGTCGCCGAGTGACAGCACCTCCATGATCATGAGCTTGCCGCGCTGGGCCATGCCCGGCAGTCGCTCGACCGCCGTCAGCACCAGACCCACCGCCGCCCCCATGCCCGACGAGCCATCGAGCATGCCGAAGAGCATCGAGCCGTCTGCGCCCGCCTCTTCGAAGGCCCGCTGCAGCTCGTCGATGGTCATGTCGCTGTTGATCCAGTTCGGACGCGTGTCGTCCATCTCGTTGAGCTGGAAGCTCAGCCGAAACGTCTTGGCCAGCCGCTCCTGCAGGCCGGGCTCCAGCCCAAGCTCCGCATCGGACAGCGGCTTCTGATCCGACAGACGCAGGTCTGCGTTGGACCGGCGTCCGCCCGGCTTTCCGTCCGCACCAAGGCTCATCAGCACGAAGCCCTCGCCGCGTGGCAGTGGGGCGTACACCAGTTCGTTGCCCCACGCATCCACACGGGCCGTCTCCAGCCACGCGCTGGGGCGCGGGGCGTCGGCCAGCAACGTGGCGAGCGCATCCAGCGTTGCGGGATACCCGCCGTCGCGCCGGCCCGCCTGCTCGAGCAGGATGCTCACCAGCCGCACGCGGTTCTCCGACCGCGTGATGCGCTGCTTCGTCGTCAGTGCATCGTCATCCGCATCGCTCGTGCCAGCCGGGTTGACACCCTCGTACAGCACGACGTCAAAGCCATCGAGCCGCTCCTGAATGCGCTGGTAGTAGATCGGGTTGGCGATGTGCACCGCGCCGACGAGCGTGACCACAGGACCATCACCATCCGCCGGCGCGTACGTGCGCTCGCGGATGTCCAGCGACAGCCAGCCCGTGTCGTGATCCTTGAGACGGATCCAGGCGTCGTCCTCTGCATGCGCAGCGGCGGAGCACACCAGGGCGAAGAGAAACACGGCGAGCGGTGTGAGTGTCTTCATGGCGTCAAAGCGTAGGCGGGGGGCGCGGGCAAAAGAAAAACGCCCCCACCGACCATGGGCAGGGGCGCGGGACCGTTCAGATTGACGGTGAATCAGACCGCGAAGCTGGAGCCGCAGCCGCAGGACGTCGAGGCATTGGGGTTCTGGAAGACGAAGCCCCGCCCCATGATCTCGTCCTTGAAGTCGATGGTGGTTCCGCCGAGATACAGCAGGCTCTTGGGATCACAGATGATCTTGACGCCGTGCTGCTCGAAGATCTCGTCGGTCTCCTTCTCCTTCTCGGTCAGATCGAGAACGTAGGAGAAGCCGGAGCAGCCTCCACCCTTGACGCCGACACGCAGCCGCACCTTCTCCACGTCGAGCTCCTGCTGCTCGATGATGGTGTGGATCTCACGGGCGGCTGTCTCCGTCAGGATGACTGCCGAAGTCGTCTCGTTGGCCTGCTCAGTCGTGCTCACCATGCCTTCGTGGCTCCTTGCTTGTCGTTGCTCCCGGAATACTACGTCGCGGGGCCGGTCCGGGCTCAGTGGCTGTGGGCCTCTGCGTCCTGGGCGATGCCGTTCTTTTCCTTGTAATCGGCGATCGCCGTGCGGATGGCGTCCTCTGCGAGCACCGAACAGTGGATCTTCACCGGCGGGAGATCCAGCTCATCGACGATGTGGGTGTTCTTGATCTCCAGGCCCTCATCCACGGTCTTGCCCTTGAGCCACTCGGTGGCCAGGGAGGACGAGGCGATGGCCGAGCCGCAGCCGAAGGTCTTGAACTTCGCGTCGGCGATCTTGCCCGTCTGGGGGTCAACCTTGATCTGCAGTTGCATGACGTCGCCGCACTCCGGAGCGCCGACCACGCCGTTGCCGACGGAGGTGTCCGTCTTGACCTGCTCGAGCGTGCCGAAGGTGCCGACGTTGCGCGGGTTCTCGTAATGGTCGATCAGCTTCTCGCTGTATGCCATGTCAGGTGTCCTTTGGTGAAGTCGTGATCAGTGGTTCTGCCACTCGATGGTCGTGATGTCGATGCCCTGCTTGTGCATGTCCCACAGCGGGCTCAGATCCCGCAGGTGATGGACCGCCCACGTGACCTTCTCGATGGTGAAGTCGATCTCCTCCTCGGTCGTCCAGCGACCGAGCGACATGCGAAGCGACGAATGCGCCAGGTCATCACCAATGCCGAGGCTCTTGAGCACGTAGCTCGGCTCCAGCGACGCGCTGGTGCACGCCGAGCCCGATGACACGGCGATGTCCTTGATCGCCATCATCAGACCCTCGCCCTCGACGAAGCCGAAGCTGATGTTGGTGATGTTTGGCAGGCGCTTGTCCTTGTGGCCGTTGACCACCACGTGCTCAATCTTCGCAGCAAGCTCCGTCTCGAGCTTGTTGCGAAGCTTCAGCAGACGCTCGCGCTCGGCGTCCATCTCCGCAGCGCACAGCTCGGCGGCCTTGCCGAAGCCGACGATGCCCGGCACGTTGAGCGTCCCGGAACGGATGCCACGCTCCTGACCGCCGCCCTCGATCTGCGACACGAGTCGAATACGCGGCTTGCGGCGACGGACGTAGATCGCGCCGACGCCCATCGGGCCGTACATCTTGTGACCGCTGAAAGTCATCAGGTCTACGTTGTCACGCGTCACGTCCGTCGGCATCTTGCCGACCCACTGCGTCGCATCCGTGTGGAAGACGATGTTGTGCTCGTGGCACAGGGCGCCGATCTGCGGCACCTCGTTGATGGTGCCGATCTCGTTGTTCGCCCACATGATCGTCACCAGGATGGTGTCGTCGCGGATCGCACCCTTAACCATCTCGGCGGTGATCAGGCCGTCGGGGCCCGGCTCGAGGAACGTGACGTCGAAGCCGTCCTTCTGCAGACGCTTGCACGGATCGAGCGTTGCCTTGTGCTCGTGACGCGCTGAGATGATGTGGCCGCGCCCGGTCTCGCCGGCGGGCTTCTTCTGATACATCTGCGCCGAGATGGTTAAGGGTGCGATCCGCGACGACACCATCCTGGTGACGATCATGTGGGCGAACAACGAGATCGGCACCATCAACGAGGTGCCGCAGATCGGCGCCCTGT
>JBCBTA010000100.1:0-8896 GCA_039818905.1 Planctomycetota bacterium | reverse complement strand
ATCCTGGGCAACACGTATCACCTGCTGCTGCGTCCGGGCCCGGACATCGTCGCGGAGCTCGGCGGTCTGCACGGCTTCATGGGGTGGGACGGCCCGATCCTCACCGACTCCGGCGGCTATCAGGCCTACTCGATGAGCGATATCAACCGCCTCGATGAGGATGGCGTGACCTTCAAATCGATTGTCAGCGGTGAGATGATCCGGTTGACGCCCGAACGGGCCATCGACATCCAGAACAAGCTGGGCGCGGACATCATCATGCCCCTGGATGACTGCCCGCCAAGTGTCGATCCGCGGACGTTCAATCAGACGCGTCTGCGCCTCGCCGCCCAGCGCGGCCGGGCGAGCCACGACGAAGCGTACAACCACGATCGTCGTCTGGATGAGGCCAACGATCGGACCGTGCGGTGGCTGGAGCGCTGCCGCGACGCGCATGCGCGCTCGGGTGAGCAGGCGCTCTTTGGCATCGTCCAGGGCGGCACGGATCTCGACCGGCGCTCGCGCTCGGCGGAGCAGGTCTGCAACATCGAACTGCCCGGCTACGCCATCGGCGGCGTGGCGGTGGGGGAGGGATTCGAGGAGATCGTTCGGGTCGTCAATCACACAGCGCCGCTCCTCCCGGAGTCGAAGCCCCGGTACCTGATGGGGGTGGGGTACGAGCGGGATCTGGTCGCTGCGGTCAGGGCCGGGGTGGACATGTTCGACTGCGTCCTGCCGACCCGGAATGGTCGGAACGCCAACGCCTTCACCCCCTCCGGGCAGGTGCGTCTCCGCAACGCCAAGTTCGCTCGGGATCAGGGGCCGATTGATCCGGACTGCGACTGCCCCGCCTGCCGCCCCAGCGAGCATGGCTGGGCCACCCCCGGGGGACGACCCATCAGCCGGGCGTACCTGCGGCACCTGTTCCTGGCCCGTGAAATGCTCGGTCCTATCCTCGTGAGTTTGCACAACGTTCGGCATTTCCAACGCCTCCTGGTGGACATCCGAAGGGCGATCCGGGATGATGCGTGGTCTGCTCTCGGCCAGAGGTGGCCGGTCGCGGCGGGGTCGATTCCTGGCCTCCCGTGATGGTGACGTCACCGCCTGCCGGGCGCAGGCTGCAAGGGAACTCCCCGTACGCCCAACACCACGAAGCCGAGGGGCGACGACCTCTGGATTCGTCCAGTCTCCTCTCGTCGCGGATGCCGCATCGACCGGCGAAGTCTTGAAGGACGCTCTGCATGCACACCCAGCCCTTCCCGATGACCATCATGCTGGCCCAGTCCGAGGCCGGCGCTCTGCCCGCGGCTCCCGGCATCGCCGGCCAGACGGGCAGCCCTGCCACCGGCGACGCGGCTACCGTGCAGCCGGACGGCTCCGGGAACCAGACTCAGCAGAGCCCGCCCCCGAGCCCCTTCGGCGGCGGCTTCCTGTTCATTCTGATGGGCCTCTTCGCGTTCATGATCATCATGTCAGTGATGTCGGGCCGAAAGGAGAAGCGTCGTCGAGCCGACATGCTCTCTTCGCTCAACAAGCACGATCGCGTGCTCATGGGCGGCGGCATCATCGGGACGCTGATGGAGATCCGGGAGGACGAGGTCATCGTCAAAGTTGACGAGAACACCCGCATCACCTTCTCCAAGGCGGCAGTTCAGCAGGTCCTCAAGCACTCCGGCCAGACGGTCGACACCAGCACCGCGGCCTGATCGCGCCGAGGTCTCTTCGATTCAAGACGAGTTCACCCAACCATGCGTCACCTGTATCGCAACATTGCTCTGATCCTCATCGTGCTGGGCTTCTCGGCTCTGGCCATCTACCCGCCGGAGCGTTCGCTGCGGCTGGGCAAGGACCTCGCCGGTGGTGTCAGCCTGCTCTACACGATCGAATTGAAGCCCGAGGACCCGCCGGAGATCGTCGGCCGCGTCATCGAGGTGCTCTCGGAGCGAGTCAACCCCGACGGTGTGTTCGAGATCAGCTTCGTCCGACAGGGCCGCGACCGGCTCGAAGTGACGATGCCGCTGCCGAGCGCGCAGGTGCAGGCCCTCCGCGATGAATACGAAGCCGCCGTCGATGCAATGGTCGAGTTCGAACTCGATACCGCGGCGATCGAGCGGGCTCTGCGCGCCGAGGGCGATGCCCGTGTGGCGGCCCTCGAAGAACTGATCGACGGCAGCGAGGCCCGACGTGCCCTCGTCGAGCCGATCATCGAGGCCAGCAGGCGATTCGAGGAGGCCAAGGCGGAGTTCGTCCGCTCCGAGGCCATCATCGACGATCCCGATGAGCTGCTCGCGCTGCAGGAAGCCGCTGGCGCTGCCCAGGCGGACCTGCTCGACGCGCGCGACGCTGCGATCCGGAAGAGTGTCTCACCGGAGCGCATTCGCCAGACGCTGCTGCTTCCGAACAACGATCTTCGCGTTCGCGACACGGAGACTGGCGAGGTCGTCACCCGTCCGAGTCCGCGGCAGCGGGCCATCGACAACCTCCGCGAGAAATTGGAGGGCCTGCCGGGCGGGGCCGAGGCGATCGAGCGGGTTGCATCGACCTACGCGGCGTATGTCGAGGTTCGCACCGGTCTGGATGACCCCGACGAACTGAAGCGCATGCTGCAGGGCGCGGGTGTGCTCGAGTTCCGCATCGCGGTGCGTCCCGGTGAGGCGACTGATGAGTCCCGTCTCCGCAACGAACTTGAGACCCGCGGCCCGGGCATCGTGTCATCCGACCGCTACACCTGGGCTCCGATCAACAAGGAAGACGACTGGATCAGCAATGTTGCTGATCTCATGGAGTTGGAGGCCAATCCCGAGGCATACTTCGCCTCCAATCGCGGCCTTGTCGCCGGTGTCTACGCCGGGCAGATCTACATCCTGCTCAGCGATGAACCGGGGCTGCGTCTGACCGCCGCCGAAGGCGATTGGGCCCTCTCCAGTTCCTTCCGCACGACGGATGACTTCGGCCGCCCCGCCATCGGGTTCAACATGGACCCGCGCGGCGCCCTCCGCCTGGGGACGCTGACCGAAGCCAACATCAACCGCCAGATGGCGGTGCTGCTCGACAACAAGGTGTACACCGCTCCGACGCTGCAGGGTCGCATCAGCGATCGCGGCCGGATCACTGGCTCCTACAGCGAAGCGGAGCTCGTCTACCTCATCAAGACGCTGAATGCCGGTTCGCTGCAGGCTCGCCTCAGTGAGGACCCGATCAGCGTGACGCAGCTTGCGCCCGAACTTGGAGCCGACAACCTGCGCAAGGGTGTGACGGCGGGCTGGATCGCCCTCGGCCTCGTCGGCGCGTTCATGATCTTCTACTACTTCTCGCAGGGCTTCATCGCGATGGTGGCCCTGATCGCCAACGCCGTGATCATCCTCGGCGCGATGAGCCTGAACCGTGCAGCGTTCACACTGCCTGGCATCGCGGGCATCATCCTGACGTTCGGTATGGCAGTTGATGCCAACGTGCTGATCTACGAGCGACTGCGCGAAGAGTTGCTTGCGGGCAACGATCTCAAGACGGCCGTGCGCGTCTCGTACCAGAAGGTGCTCTCGACCATCGTTGACGCCAACGTCACGAACCTGATCGTCTGCGTGGTGCTCGGCTACACGGCGACACAGGAGATCAAGGGCTTTGCGATCACGCTCGGTATCGGCGTCGTGGCAACCATGTTCAGCGCCCTGCTGATCACCCGCGTGATCTTCTCGCTGCTGGTGGACAAGGTCGGCATGCGGAAGATGACCCAGCTGCCGATGGCGGTGCCGTTGATCGATCGCATCCTGACGCCGAAGATCGACTGGATCGGACTCCGTCCGCTCTTTCTCGTCGTCTCCATCGCATTGGTCGGAACCGGTCTGAGCTTCATCTTCGTGCAGCGCGGCGAGATGCTCGACACGGAATTCCGCGGCGGCACGGCAATCGATCTTCGACTCGCAACCGTCGAGGACGCCGGCGTGAGTGACTTCGCCGGCACGCCCTACACCGGGAAGCTGACACGGGCCCAGGTCGAGGAGACCGTACACGAGATCGGCAAGAGCGCCGAAGAGCAGGTCGCCGAAGGGACTGGCAGCGAGACCTCAGAGATCCTCGCCGAGCTGCGCAACGCGAGCATCATCGCAGTCGAGACGCAGGCGGACGGCGTGTCGTCGGACTGGTTCAAGATCAAGACGACCATCACCGAGGAAGACGCGCTGCGCGATGCCATCGTCGATGCCTTCGCCGGCGTGATCGACTCCCGTCCTGCCCTGACCTTCCGTGGCAGTGGCCTTGGCTTCGATGAGGCCGGGGCGCCGATCTATCCCATCTCCAAGAACGAACTCGGCGCGAATCTGATTCCGCCGCGTCCGGAAGTGCAGAACAACGTCGAGGCGTACTCCGGCGGCGCGATCGTGCTGCTGGAGAACATCGAGCCGCGCGTCTCTGAGGATGATCTGCGTGAGCGGCTGGAGATCATCCGTCGCGAAGGCAGCTTCTCCGGCGAGGCCCTCCGCAGAGACTGGAGCCTGATCGTCATCGACGGCTCCAGCAATGCGGTCGAGACCGCCGCCATCGTCGTGCGGGATCCGCAGATCAACGTGATCTTCGACGAGGATGAGTGGGAGCGCGAACTCGCGGCTTCCGAATGGCAGATCGCACGCGAGGCCCTGGCGACGGCGACGACGCTCGCCGGTGTGCAGAACTTCAGCGCCGAGGTCGCCGCGTCCTTCCGAGGTCGCGCGATCGTGGCAGTCATGCTTTCATTCCTGCTGATCACGATCTACATCTGGGTGCGATTCGGCTCGTGGCGCTATTCCATCGCCGCACTGAGTTGCCTGGTGCACGACGTCATCACGGCCATCGGTCTCATCGCGCTGGCTGAGATCCTCTACAAGGTGCCGGCCATCGCGGCCCTGGGCATCCAGCCGTATCGGATCGACCTTGGCCTCGTCGCGGCCATCCTGACGATCATCGGTTACTCGCTGAATGACACGATCATCATCCTCGACCGCATCCGCGAGAATCGCGGCAAGCTGGCATATGCCTCGCGCGAGGTGGTGAATCTGTCGATCAATCAGACGATCAGCCGAACGGTCATCACGTCGGGCACGACGCTGCTCGCCCTGATCACCATGTTCCTCATCGGTGGCGAGGGCATCGGCTCGTTCACCTACGCCCTGATCTGCGGCGTCATCGTGGGTACCTACTCCTCGATCGCCGTGGCTGCTCCGCTCGTGTACACCAGCAAGATCCCTGCCGCGGCACAACGATTCCATCGAGAGACGGAACCTGCCGATGATGATGGCGGAGGACTCGCTCGGGTGTCCTGACGCGTCGGAGGCGGAACATGGGCTCATCACGGCTGGTCGGGGCGGCACTGATTCTGATCGTCGTCTGGATCGTGGTGTACTGGTTCACACCGAGTCCCGGACAGGATGCGCCGCTGCGCGTCTCTCGTGGCGAGGCTCCTGCGCCGATCACCCAGCCGCAGACGCCGGCTCCGCAGGAAGCCGAGACGGTGCCCCCGGCGCCGGAGCAGAGCACGACGACCGAAGACGACACCGGACGTCCGAGTGATGGGCTCGAGGACGTCAGTCCGGATGAACTGGCGGAATTCGAGGAGGAGCGCGGAACGGGCGAGTCCGAGTTCCCGGTCATCCCGCCGACGACGCGGACATACGTCAGCCAGCAGGGCGACACGTTCGAGTCGATCGCACGGAAGTTCTTTGGTTCGCGGAACTACTGGGGCGTGGTGGCCAACGCCAACCCCAATGTCGATCCCAATCGGCTCGGACCAGGGACCACGCTCAGCATTCCTGTTGACCCGCGCAACGTCCAGGGCATACCGGCGGATGGACAGGAGGAGCCCCCTCTGCCCGAGCCGGACATGACCAAGTACATCGTTGCTCGAGGCGACACGCTCTCGGAGATCTCCAAGGCGCTCTACGGCAGGGCGTCTCTATGGCGCCGCATCGTCGATGCCAATCCCGGGCTGGACCCCGAGCGGCTGCGTCCGGGCATGGTGCTCAAGATCCCGCCGCCGCCGGCAGCCGAAGACGATTAAGCGCCCAACAATCCCCTATGCAGACGACCATCATCACAGGCGGCTTCGGCTTCATCGGTGCCAACCTCGTCGCTGAGTTGCTGAGCAGGCAGCCGGACACGCGGCCGATCGTCATCGACGACTGTCGATCCGGTTCCTTCGCCAATCTTGTCGAGGCGTGCGACCGCGCCGGGGTCGGCGCGTTCCCGGGTGAAGTGATTGCCGAGCCGACGGCAGCGACTGACTGGGAAGCGCTCGTTGACGACGCCAACCCGTCGGCGGTCTTTCACCTCGGCGCGATCACCGATACGACCATCTCCGACGAGCGGAAGATGATCGACGACAACACCGCCGGCTTCGATGCCATGATCCTCGCCTGCGCCGAGCGCAGCGTGCCGCTGGTGTACGCATCTTCGGCTGCGACCTACGGCACGCCGCCGGAAGTGGCGCAGCGCTTGCCCTTCCCCGAGTCCTCCGCCGGCAAGCCCAACAACATCTACGGCTTCAGCAAGTGGCTCATGGAGAACATCCATGCGCGCTGCGCGCAAGAATGGGAGGCCGATACCGGCGAGACGCCGCACATCGTCGGCCTCCGCTACTTCAACGTCTTCGGCCCCGGCGAGGCCCGCAAGGGCAAGATGGCATCGATGGCGTACCAGATTGCCACGCAGGTCCTCGCGGGCAATGCACCGCGACTGTTCGAGCATGGTGAGCAGGCCCGCGATCAAGTTCCTGTCGAGGACGTTGTTGACTGCACCATCGCCGCGGCTGCCCAGGGTGTGACATCCGGGGCGTACAACCTCGGCTCCGGTCGTCTGACCAGCTTCAACGAGATTGCCGATGCGGTGCGCGAGGGCGTGGGCATCAGCGAGGCTGAGTGTCCGACCGAGTACTTTGAGATGCCCGCGAAGATCCGAGCCTTCTATCAGGATTTCACGTGTGCCGACATGTCGCGCACCAAGGCGGGTCTGCACTGGTCGCCTCAGCATGACCCGATCGAGGCGACGCGCCGCTACGCCGCGTGGCTCGCCGCCAGCAGGGACATGACGGAAGCACCCGCGTGAGCGACTCGAGTTGGACGCTACAGGGCAGCGAAGGCCTGCCGATCCACGGCAACACCCATCTTCCTGGCGGTCCACCTCGTGGCGTTGCCGTGGTGGTTCACGGCTTCACCGGGCACAAAGACCGCAATCTCGTCCCCGCCGTCACACTTGATCTCGCCGACGCTGGGTTCATCGCCCATCGATGCACGCTCAGCCACGCCGGGGTGGAAAGGGACGGCGACGATATCACGCGTCTGGACGAGTTCGAGCGCGACAGCAACGCCTTCTGCGCCGCCGATATCCGCGCGGTCGTCGAGGCGATTGCGGACGGCACAATCGCCGGCACGGGACTGCCGCTGGTGCTCGTCGGACACAGCCGCGGCGGAGCGACGGTGTATCGCTGCGCAGCGGAGGCCGAGGGGTTCGACATCGACGGTGATGCGACGCCATGGCCGATGACCCCGGCGGCCATCACTTCGCTCGCCGCGACCGCGACGTTCACGCGCTTGTCGCCCGAGATGGTCACTGAACTCGACCGGAAGGGGTACGTGGAACGTCAGTGTGGACGGGCCCCTGGGGGCATCGTACGGCTGGGACGCTCGTGGTACGCCCATCATCTGGATCATCCGGATCGTGATGTCTTCGCCGAGGCGGTGGCCGCGGTGCGCTGCCCCTGCCTGGTGGTGCACGGCAACGACGACGTCTCCGTCACGCCGGATCACGCCGATCGCATCATGGCGATGCTGCGGCAGAATCCGCATGCATCGGCAACGGATGTGCGCATTGACGGGGCAGATCACAACTTCAACAGCCTCGGATTCGGCACCGATCGCGAGAACATGCGCAACCCACAGATCATGGAACTCTACCGAGCAATGCGGGCATTCCTCGCCGACGTGCTCTGAGGCATGATCCTGACGAGAAGCCGGGTAGAGTGTGTCGCGGCCACCAATGATCGCAAAGGAGCTCTCCCATGCGCTTGATACTCCAGCTTGTCGCCACGTGTCTCGTCGTAACCGGGTGCGCCAGCACGCCGCGGGCAGCGCAAGAGCCGGATCCGCTCGATGACCTGCAGTGGATGGTCGGCGCCTGGGAGGGCGAAGGGCTCGGCGGCGCATTCGAGGAGACATGGTCGCACCCGCGTGGCGGGGCCATGATGGGGACCTTCCGGCTGCTCAACGGTGGCACGCCTTTCGTCTACGAGTTCTTCCTGATCGAGAAGACAGATGAGGGCGTGCGCATGAGCTTCCGGCACATCTCTCCGGGCTGGGAGATCTGGGAGCGTGACATCGAGGTCCCGCCGACGCTGTATTTGGAGGAGTCAGGACCGCAGCGTGCCCGCTTCGTTGCCCCGACGGCGGAGCACTCGCCCGGCTCGATCGAGTACTGGCGCGTGGGACCGTCACTGATGGTCAGGGTTGGTGAGCGCGATCCGGATGCGCCGGCGTCCTTCGAGTTGGAAATGACGCCGCAGCGCTAGCCCGACGACTCCACTTCCACCCGCGCGTCCTTCTCCTGACGCATCTCCGCGAGCTGTGCGCGGACGGACGGCTTCTTCTTCGGCGCCTCGCCGTTGGGCTTGCTCTCGGCCAACGCGCTCTTGTGGATCTGGCCGCTGGCGCCGATCTGATCGAAGCGCACGCTGACGCGCTTGGAGACACCGCGCTCCTGCATGGTGACGCCGTAGAGCTGATCGGCGATCTGCATCGTCTTCTTGTTGTGCGAAATGACGATGAAGTGGCATTGGTCGAGGAACTGCTTGATGATGCCGCAGAACCGCTCGACATTCGCGTCATCGAGTGCGGCATCAACCTCGTCGAGAATGCAGAAGGGCGACGGCTTGCTCTGGAAGATTGACATGAGCAGT
>JBCBTA010000099.1:0-8980 GCA_039818905.1 Planctomycetota bacterium | reverse complement strand
CCCATCGAGTGCTGACCGTTTCGGCCGTCCATTGGCCGAAGGAAGAGAATAGTGAACGGCAAGGCCTGCGCGAATGCCTTCCGTGCAATCAGTCACAACATGCGCAACGACGTCGAACGCGGTGGACAAAGATTTTCTGCGCGTCGGATCCGCCGGAATCATGGGCATTTCATGCGCGACGCGTGTCTTCGTTGCGACTGATTGCACGGAAGGCATTCGCGCAGGCCTTGCCGTTCACTATTCTCTTCCTTCGGCCAATGGACGGCCGAAACGGTCAGCACTCGATGGGCACACGCATGTGCATCGAGTCAGCACGCACGACACACCTCGCTCTCCTGGAGTGCGCCGGAGGTCCGGCTCAGGGTGTCATGCGCGACCAGCTCACGGCACGGACCTCGCCCTGAACTGACATTCCGTGATTGCCGTCATTCGGCTGTCACCCGCTCTCAGAGGGAGGTCGCGGTGGGTGCTGTTGCTGTCCAGACCGCGCATCAACGTGTTGCAGATCGAATCGCCCGGGACATCGGGTCGGATCGCTTCGCCCGGTTCTTTACGGGAACGCGTTTCGAGTGTGACGATCGCACGCTTGCGCTGCACGTTCCCTCGGCCTTTCACCGTGACTGGCTGACGCGGCGCTTTGGCGCGGTCGTCGATGCCGCGGCTCGCGCGGAGATGGGCGATGTCGGTGTGCACTGGTGCGTCGGTGATCTCGCCAAGGACACATCGCGCCTGCGCCGCCCGCCGCAGCAGACGTGGGATGCCCCGCCGGCCGCGAAACCCGTGTGCCGATCGACGCAGCGTGCCGGTCGCGCGGCATCTCTTGAGTCGTTTGTCGTTGGTGAGCCGAATCGGCTGGCCCATGGCGCCGCAATGCGCATCGCCGATGAGGCCAGCCCGGGGTTCAACGTGCTCTTCGTGCACGGCGGCTGCGCCGTCGGCAAGACACATCTGCTTCAGGCGATCGCAGCGCGCTACGGTGCGCGCAGGCCCGGTTCCAAGGCCCGCTGCATCTCCGCCGAGCGATTCGTCAACGAGTATGTCACCGCGGTGCGCGGCCGCGAGCTGGAGCGCTTTCGCGCTCGCTACCGGCAGCTCGAGTTGCTGTGCATCGACGATGCCCACTTTCTCGCAGGCAAGAAGGCGACGCAGACGGAGTTCGCCAACACGTTCGAAGCCCTTGCGATGAGCGGGGCACGGATCGTGCTGGCATCGGACGAGCATCCGCAGCGCATCCGAGCGCTGAGCAGCTCGATCCGATCGCGATGCCTCTCGGGCATGGTGGTGTCGCTCGATGCGCCGGATCGTGCGATGCGCCGGAGCATTGCGGCGGGTCTCGCGGCGCGCCGCGGCGTGGCGCTGGCGCCGGATGCCATCGATGCCATCGTCAACGCATGTGCGCCGTGTGCTCGCGAGCTGGAAGGTGCCGTCACGCGGGTCGCGGCGATCGAAGCGCTGCTTCCCGGCGCGTCGCGCGGCGCGACCCTGGATGCCACCGCCATACGTCGGGCCATCGGCGCGTCAGGCGGGCGTCGTCCGGAACGCCCGATTCGGGTGCGGGAGATCCTGGATGCGTGCGCCGAGTCGATGGACGTCCAGCCCACCGACGTCCTCGGCTCCGGACGCCACCGGCGCATCGTGCTTGCTCGGGCCATGACCGCCGCCCTCGCCCGCGATCTCACGACGCACTCGTTCCCGGAGATCGCCCGTGTGCTCGGACGCGCCAACCACTCGACGATCGTCACCGCCTGCCAGCGTCTGCGTCGCCAGATCGAGGCGGACGAGCGGTGCCAGTGCGGTGGCGAGCTGGATCAGGAGCGCATCTCGGACGTCTACGACAGGGTCCGGGCCCGTCTTCTCGCCGCGGCCCGATGAACGAATGACGCTGGACGCCCCGATGCGTCGATAGACGACCGCAGAAGGAGTCCGCATGGCTGAGGAAGTCCCGCTTTCATCGCCGCAGATCACGGAGGAGGACGTCGCTGCGGTCGTGCGCGTCCTCCGGTCGGGACGCCTGTCCATCGGACCACTGCAGGAGGCCTTCGAAGCGGAGGTTGCCCGAGCGACCGCCCGTCGGCACGGCGTGGCCTGCTCCTCCGGGACCGCCGGTTTGCACATGGCACTGCTCGCGCTGGGCGTGGGGCCGGGCGACGAGGTGATCACGACGCCCTTCAGCTTCATCGCATCATCGAACGCGATCCTGTACGCGGGGGCGACGCCGGTCTTCGTGGACATCGAGCCGACGTCGCTCAACATCAACCCGGAGCTCATCGAGGCCGCGATCACGCCCAAGACCAAGGCCATTCTGGCCGTCGAGACCTTCGGCAACCCGGCGCACATGGACGTCTACCGGCGCATCGCCGACAAGCATGAGGTCTGGCTGATCGAGGATGCCTGCGAAGGGCTCGGTGGTCGATGGAAGGGACGGCCGATCGGGTCCTGGGGACACGTCGGCGTCTTTGGCTTCTATCCGAACAAGCAGATCACCACCGGTGAGGGCGGGATGATCGTCACCGACGACGATCGCGTGGCCGACGCATGCCGGTCGCTGCGCAATCAGGGCCGGGCGCCGAGCGGCGCGTGGATGTCCTTCGAGCGCATCGGGTTCAACTACCGGCTGTCGGAGATCGCCGCGGCACTCGGGGTCACGCAGGCACGCCGCCTGCCGGAGATCCTCGAGGCCCGCCAGGCCGTCGCGGACCGCTACGTCGAGCGGTTCATGGTGCATCCGGATCTGATTTTGCCGACCATCGCCGAAGGCACGTCGATGAGCTGGTTTGTCTTCGTCGTGCGTCTGTCGGGCGACTTCGTCGCGGAGGATCGCGACCGGATCATCGCCGGCATGCACCGGCACGATGTCGGCGCGGCGGCGTACTTCCCCTGCATTCACCTGCAGCCGGCGTACCGCGAGCTGTTCGGCTTCGGCGACGGCGCGTTCCCAGTCGCCGAGCATGTGGCGCAGCGGACCATCGCGCTGCCCTTCTCCACGGTGCTGTCGCCCCGCGATCAGGACTTCGCGGCATCGACGTTCGAGCTGATGCTCGGGCGCGAGACCCTGCGCCGCGATTAGCGGACCCACTTCCTGTGCTCATCCGATGCATGCCGCGCTCGCGCGAGCGAGCGATGCGGCCCGCGCTGAATGTCCACCCGATTCAGGCCGATGCAGCCGGCGGCGGGGGATCCCGCCGACTGGGGAGGCGGCATGCAGCGACGCGGGTTCACGATTCTGGACGTCATGATCACGATCACGGTTCTGGCCATTCTGGCTGCCGTGGTGGTCCCGGTGCTGAGCAGTCATCTTGACCGCGCCCAGCAGAGTGCCGCTGAAGCAACGTATGCAAACGTGCGCAAGTCGATCGACCTGTACTACCAGGAGCATCAGCGGTGGCCGTCCACACTGGATCCATCGCTGTTCAAGCCTGCCGAGGCCGTGGACATGCCGCGTGGATTTCAGCTGCACTACACGCCGGGCAACGGCGCGTTGGAGCTGATCGTCATCCCCGAGGATCTGGCGGATGAGGCGCCGGACGTCGTTCTGGCGGACTAGCCGCAGAAACAAGCGACGCCTCGACCTTTCGATCGAGGCGCCAGACAGGCGTTCCATTCCCGCGTCCCAACGCTGACTCCTCCGCAGAGGCCGTTGCATGCGGGTCCGCCTGCTCCCTCTCACTCAACGCACCCGGAGTGCGCACATGAGTTTCAGTCAGTCTGCTCCGTTGCCGCCGGTGCCGCCCTCGGTGCCGAGCATCTTGCGGAGATAGGTATTCTCTCGTCGCGTGGCTTCCAGGTCGAAGACCAGGTACTTGACGCTCAGGCGCAGGTAGTCGAGCGAATCCTGGAGCCCCTTCACCGTGCTGCGGATCTTCTCGTGCCGCGCTCGCGTCTCCTCAGCCAGACGCTGCAGCTGCTCACGCTGGCCGTCCGGGAGCTGATCGATCTGGGTGATCAATTCGCCAAGCTTCGCCTGGAACTCCTGCTCGTTCATGCTCTCTCTCCCGTTGTCTTCCGTTGTGTGGTCGCGTCGTCCGCGGGGACGTCACGAGAGAGAGGTACAACCGGCTTGCCAGCCGGCGATGCGACGGCGTGCCAGTGCTCGAAGTCCGGGAAGATGCTTCGCGTCAGGTGCGCAGCGGCGAATCAGCGAGCGCGCACGGTCTTCGGACGCAGGGAGCGCCGGGACGCCTGTGACGGATGTTGTGTGGGGTCAACGCCCGATGTGGACGCGCTGCAGCGCGTTGCGTGCTTCCAGCGGGGCCGCCGCGGCGACGCGGGCGATCATCGATGCATCGGTCTTTCGGACCTCCGCGAGAACCCGCTTGAGGTGCTGATCACGCTCGAAGGCGAATCGCTTGAAGAAGGCCTCGAGCTCGTGGCGGCTGAAGTGGGTCAGTGGGTCGGCCAGCCCCGTCTGCATCGCGGCCCAGTCGAGCAGCGAGCCACCCTGGTCCGAGAAGCGGTAGAGGTGCAGGGTGGACGTGAGGCGATCCTCCAGCGTGGTGAAGGGGTCGCGGGTGGCGTCAGGCAGCTTGGCCATGTGCTTGGGCACATCCTCCGCGCTGGCGACCTCCAGCCACGGGGCGGGCCCCGATGCATCGTCGGCCGCTGCGGGTCCGACCTCGTCGGCGTTGCGGATGTCGGCGACCCCGGTGGAGACGGTCTTGAGCCCGGCCCGCTCGAAGCGGACGGTCAGCCGCTGGCATGCCGCCCCGTCGTGGGTGGCGTTGGCGACAGCGGTGACGATGCCCTCGCCCCATTCCGGACGGGATGCATGCATCACGCGATCGCCAAACTGAAACTGTGTCGATGCCATTGCCAAGCCCCGGCCAGCCAGTGCCGCCCAGGGAGAGTCCCGCTCCTCGCTGTCGTCAGGGACGGGGGAGGGGGGTAGCCCAATCCCGTCGAGGGTCGTAGTATACGCGATTCCCCTCCGCCGGAGATGGCCTCCCGGCGACAACCCCGATACCCCGGAGCATGGTTGCATGATCGAAGCTCTCAAGAGCGAGGAGATCGTCAACAAGGTTGGCGGCAAGTTCAAGTTGTGTGCGCTCATCCAGCGTCGTCTGGTGGAGCTGATGGATGGGGCGCGCCCCCTGGTCGAGCGTGATGGACGTTCGCCGCTGGAGCTGGTGATCGAGGAGATCCTCCAGGACAAGATCGCCATCACCGATCCCAACCAGCTTCCCGGCGTTGCCGAAGCGGCATCGCTGGAGGCAGCTCAGTCTTCTGACACGTGACCACGCCGGCCGCTCAGCACGGCTCGCTCGACGGTGCGCACATCTTCGTTGGTGTGTGCGGCGGCATCGCGGCCTACAAGACGGCCACTCTCGTCTCCCGGCTGGCGCAGGCCAACGCGGCTGTCACGGTCGCCATGACCGAGTCCGCAGCGCGTTTCGTGACACCGCTGACGTTCCAGGCGCTGTCAGGGCGAGCGGTCTACACCAGCCCGTGGGAGCACATCGAGTCCAAGGATCCGCAGCACATCGCGCTGGCGAGCCGCGCCGACTGCGCGATCATCGCGCCGTGCACCATGGACTGCATGGCTCGCCTCGCCACGGGGCGCACGGACGACGTCGTCACGCTCATCCTCAGTGCGGTGGATCGCACGCGGACGCCCGTGCTGCTGGCGCCATCGATGAATGAGACGATGTGGTCGCAGCCCTCGACGCGGCGCAACGCCGAGCAACTGGTCACCGACGGGTTTCGCTTCGTGGGTCCGGAAGAGGGCTGGCAGGCCTGCCGCGCCGTCGGGCCAGGGCGCATGAGCGAGCCGGAGGCTCTGCTGGATGCGGTCATCGATGCCGTGTCCAATCGCACCGTCAGTGCGTAGTGGCTCTGTGCGGTACCATCGGCGGTTTCGACGGAGATCGCGATGTCCGCGCCACCTGAACATGATCGATTCGGCCGCGTCGGCGCCGTCACGCTGCAGGAACTCAGCGCCGGTCTGCTGTGGCCGCGCGTGCTGCGCGGCTTCGCGATGAGCCTGCATCCGACGCGCATCGTGCTCGGGGTCCTTGCCGTCACGATGCTCATACTGCTGAGCGAGGCGGGCGATCTGCTGGGCCTGGTGGAGCGGCCTGAACTGGCGCCGCAGCTGCCAGCCATGACCCTGGGTGTCTTCGTGCTCGGACTACCGGACGCGATGCTCGCGATGGTGCTCGGTGCATACGAGTCCTTTCTGAACGGACCGTGGGCATGGCTGGGCATCGCGGTCGTGGCGCTGCCGGCCGCATCGCTGTTCGGGTGCGGCATCGCGCGGTCCACGGCAGTCGATACGGCCTACGACCTGCAGCTGTCGGTGGGTGAGAGCATCGGCTTCGCCATTCGCCGCTGGCTCAGCATCGTGCCGGCACTGCTGATTCCGCTGGTGCTCGTCGCGGTGCTGGTGGGGGTCATTCAGCTCACGGGGCTCTTGCTGCTGCAGATCGAGATGCTCCAGTGGCTTGGCGCGCTGATCTACGGCGTGTGGCTGCTCGGGGCACTCGTCCTTGCAGTTGTGTGGATCGTCTTCCTTCTCGGCCAGCCCATGCTGATGGGTGCGATCGGCGCAGATGGCGCTGATGGCGCAGATGCGGTCGCGCGCACATACGCGTACCTGCTCAACCGCCCGGGCCGGTTCCTGCTGTATCTGCTGCTCGGTGTGGTCGTCGCCATGCTGGCGTTCGTGCTGCTCAGCAGTCTGCTCGAGATGACGATCTCCGGCGCCGAGGCACTGACCGGCGGCGACGAGGATCGCGGCGAGGGCTTCGCTGCGACCGCGATCGACTTCTGGCACCTCGTCGCACGGCTGCTGCTGTGGGGCTGGGTCGTGAGTTACATCTACACGACCGGCACGGTCATCTACATGCTGATGCGCCGCGTGTGTGACGAGCAGGACATCCGCGAGGTGTGGATGCCGGGCATGGTCGGCGGGACGACCACCCCCGAACGCGACTGATGCTCAGCCTTCTTCGCCGGTGAAGCGCCGCGTGAGCACGCGCAGCAAGGTCTGTGGCTCGAGGTACGCCTCAGGCGGCCGGAAGTAGACCTCGGCGAGATCGTCCTCGCCCCGCTTCGAGAGCGGACGCACGCTGCCACGCGTGCCCTCAAGCGCCTTGACGAGCGGGTCCGGGTCCTCACATCGAATGACGACATCGCTCTCATGCACCGACACGCTGCGGGCCCCGAGTTCATGGGCGGCGATGCGCAGCTCCGCAAGGTCAAGCAGTGTGCTCGTGGCTGCCGGTGGCTCGCCGTAGGCCTCGACGAGATCGGTGCGGACGCCGGCAAGCTCCTCGTGGGTGCGGGCGCTGGCGATGCGTCGGTACGCCTCCAGCCGGCGCGGATCGCTGGGGATGTACGCCTTGGGCAGCAGACCCGTGACGCCGATCTCGATGACCGTTTCGCTGGGCTCGCTGGTGGACTCGTTCTTGAGTTCACGGGCCGCCTGATCGAGCAGGCGACAGTACATCTCGTACCCGACGGCGGCGATGTGTCCACTCTGCTCCGCACCGAGCAGATTGCCTGCGCCACGGATCTCCAGATCCCGCATCGCGATCTTGAAGCCGGCGCCGAGCATCGAGAACTCCTCGATGGCTCGCAGCCGCTTCTGCGCGACCTCCCGCACAGGCCGATCGGGCGGCAGGAGCAGATAACAGTACGCACGGTGCTTGTACCGACCCACGCGGCCACGCAGTTGGTGCAGGTCCGCGAGCCCGAAGTTGTCGGCGTTGTTGATGATCATCGTGTTCGCCGTCGGGATGTCGATGCCCGACTCGATGATGGTGGTGCTGACGAGAATGTCCGCTTCTCGCCGCAGAAATGCGCCCATGACCTGCTCCAGTTCACTGGGCGTCATCTGACCATGGCCGTAGACGATGCGCGCGTCGGGGACGAGCTTCCGGAGATCGTCGGCGACGGTCTGGATGTTGTGGACCCGGTTGTGAACGAAGTACACCTGGCCTTCGCGACTCAGCTCACGCTCGATGGCGCGCTTGATGCGGATCTCGTTGTACGGCAGCACTTCGGTCACAACCGCCCGCCGGTCGAGTGGTGCGGTGCTGAGCGACGAGATGTCGCGCAGGCCGAGCATGGACATGTGGAGCGTGCGTGGGATGGGCGTCGCGCTGAGGGTGAGCACCTCTGCCGTGAGGCGTAGCTGCAGCAGCGCCTGCTTGTGCTCCACGCCGAAGCGCTGCTCCTCGTCAACAACCACGATGCCGAGGTCGGAGAACTTCACGTCCTTGCTGAGCAGGCGATGGGTGCCGATCAGCACGTCCACCTGGCCGCGCCGGACGCGCGCGAGCACATCGTTTTGCTCCTTGCGCGTCTTGAAGCGTGACAGCGACTCGATGGTGAAGGGGTAGTCGGCAAAGCGATCACGGAATGTGCGCTCGTGCTGCTCGGCCAGGAGGGTCGTCGGGACCAGCACCGCCGCCTGCTTGCCGAACTCGACCGCCTTGAAGACGGCCCGCATGGCGACCTCTGTCTTGCCGTAGCCCACATCGCCGCAGAGAAGCCGATCCATCGGCTGGGGCTCGGACATGTTCTTCTTGATCTCACTGATCGCGGCGAGCTGGTCCTCCGTCTCCTCGTACGGAAATTCGGCCTCGAACTCGCGCTGCCACGGTGTGTCGTGCGGGAAGCGGATGCCGGGCATGTGCTCGCGGGCTGCCTGGACGCGCAGCAACTCGGCGGCGAGATCGCGCACGGAGTCCTTGACGCGTTCCTTCTGGTTCTCCCAGCGCTTGCCGCCGAGTGTGGACAGCGGTGGGCGACCATGGAACCCGCCGACGTACTTCTGCACGCGATCGACCTGCGTCGCCGGCACGTGCAGTTTGGTGCCGCCGGAGAATTCCAGCGTCAGGAACTCCTCGTTTGGTGCGGCTTCCTTCGCCTCGCCGCGTGCGGCCCGCAGCTTCTCGTCCGCCTCCTGGGCCCGTGTGCCCTTGGGCTTGCGCGGCTTCATCGTCTTCAGACCGACGAACTTGGCGATACCGTGGTCCTG
>JBCBTA010000098.1:0-9086 GCA_039818905.1 Planctomycetota bacterium | reverse complement strand
GAACTGCAGCAGGTACTCTGCCCCGCCCGCCTTGCTGCCGTTCGTCGAGCCGCGGGCAAGCTGCGAGAACACGATGCGCCGTGGGTTTGCGCCGGAGCTGTGAGCCGAGCACGCACCGTCGAGCTGTGTTCTGCGCGCAATCGACAGCATGGGTACAGTGCGCAGGTGTGGTTCATGCACGCGAAGGAACTTGTGAAGGGAGTAAGTCAATGACTCGGATTCTTGCAATGGTCGGTGCGGCGGTGCTGCTGGTCTTCTCGCTCGGGAGCGTCGGCTGCGAGACGCTTTCGGAGATGGGCGGTGAGTCCAGCGGCGCTTTCGGTACGTGGAAGCTGACGGCGCTGGGCGACAACGAGGTCGCACCGATGTTGCCGGAGGGCATGGAGGCACCGTCGATCACGATCTCTCCCGATGGCACCGTCTCGGGCTCGACGGGCGTCAACCAGATGAGCGCGTCGCTCGACCTGGCGGAGCTGGCCCAGGGGACGTTCAAGATGAACCCCGCCGCGGTCACCAAGATGGCCGGCCCAGCCAAGGCGATGGCCCTGGAGACGAAGTTCATCGCTTCGCTGCAGGAGGCGACCGGCATCGACGTCAGCAACAACCGGCTGCGGCTCAGCCGCGATGACATGAAGCTGGCGACGTTCCAGCGGGAGAAGTAGCCGGAAGGCACAACAGGCACCGAGTGCAGGGGAAGAACAACAGCAGGCGAGAGCGCAGTGGTTTGCCGTGCTCTCGCCTGCTGTGTTTTCTCGGTCGAGCCGAGTCGTTATGGCGTGCAGCCGAAGTCGGCAGCGAGGGCGGTGAAGTCGGCGAGGTTGACATCGCCGTTGTCATCGAGGTCACCCAGCGTGCGGCTCTCACCACTGCCGTGGGGCAGGCCCGTTGCGCCGAAGTTGCTGGCGAGGATCGTGAAGTCGTTGAGGTTGGTGCCGTTGACGCCATCGACGTCGCCGGGGCACGGCACGGGCACAGCAGTGCAGCCGGTCGAGCGCACCTGCACGCCGTCCACGCCCGCCTCGATCACCGAGCCGTCGCCGGCATCCTCGGCGGTAAAGCGCACGCGGAGTGTCGGCGTGTTGGTGATGCCCGGGATGTCCGCGACGCGGAACTCCTTGGCGATCCATCCTCCACCGACCTCGTTGCCCCCGGGACCGACCGTTTCGAGGTTGACCCAGCTGCTGCCGTCATCATCGGAGACCTCGACGACGAAGACGTCGCTCAGCGGGGCGCCGCCAAAGTCGTTGGAGTACCAGCGGGAGTAGACCAGCGTGGCGTCGGGGTCGGATGCGTCCATGGACGGTGACGTCAGCGTGGTGGCGCCACCATCGACGTCGCTGTTGCCGTCCACGTTGTCAGTGAGGTAGCAGGCGCCGGAGCCGTCGGCGTCGGATGCGGGGTCGCCACGGTCGCCGCCACCGACGGGCGTGCCGCGGTTCCAGGCGCCGTCGGTGAGTCCGGGGGCGTTCTGGACGGTCCAGCCGGTGTCAGACTCGAAGTCGTCGCCGAAGGCGACGGTGATCTCGGTGACCTCCACCTCGTACATCGTCACCGGTGCGATCCGTGGCACGGTGTAGGTGCCGCCGGTCGTCGCATCGATCGTGAAGTAGTACTGGATGGACTCGCCGCAGGGTGCGGCGGGGAAGGCGCCGGTGTAGTCGTTGTCGCCGGTGTGCGTGAGCGACGTCGGCGTGAAGGGGCCGGAGTCGCCGACGCGCCAGTGCATCGTCGCGGTCGCGGTGTTCAGCGGCCCGCTGACGATCGGTGTGATGCGCACATCGAGGGGAGCGGGCGACAGTACGTCGATGACGTCGGGCGCGCCATTGAGGAACTGGAGATCGACGCCGGCGGCGACGGACTCGGCGAGGCCGAGGACCGCGGCGAAGTTCTCCTCGACGGTCGGGAGGATCTGGTTCGCCGGCAGCGTGAAGCCGCCCTGGAACTCGGACGCGGGGCGCAGCTCGACGGTCCAGGAGAAGACACCCGTTGCGTCGTAGATCCAGTCACTTGACGTGCCGCTGGCGATGTAGAGATCGCGAGAGGCCTGCGGCGTGTACACCGAGCCGTGGACCGAGTGGATGTCGTCGGCCATCTGATGCCCGAGGTCCTGGAAGACGGCGAGGTCCTCGGCGGGTGGATCGATGTGGTCGTGACCGAAGGGCCACAGCACGAGCTGCGAGAAGGAGTGGAAGTCGATGTGCGCGACGATGTTGGTCCGGTTCACGATGTAGTCGCGCATGGCGACGGTCTCGGGCTCGGAGAAGGCCGCCGTACCGCGGTAGGTGTCGCTGGTCTGGGAGCCGCTGGAGCCGGGGCCACCCCATCCGAGGCCCCAGTTGCGGTTGAGATCGACGCCGTAGCTGCCGCCGGAGTTGAGCGTGCGGTTCTTACGCCACAGCCGGACGGAGTCCCACGAGTACTCGTAGCCATCGGGGTTGAGCACGTTGACGACATAGAAGGTGACGTTGTCGAGCAGATCAGTGATCTGTGCGTTGCTGCCGTAGCCCGTGACGAGCTGATCGGCGATGTACGTGAGGGTCATGGGTGAGACCCACTCGCGGGCATGGATGGTGCCGTTGAAGCAGAGTGCGGGTTTGGTCGCGGCGTCGCCGGCACCGCTGATGGTGTAGCCGTAGATCGGCTGGCCATCGACGCTGGTGCCGATGACCTCGCGCGCGATGAGCGTGGGGTTGTTGGTGACGAGATCGTTCATGTAGTCGAAGATCTGGTCGTTGGTCTTGTAGTCGTCGTACCACGTCATGCGGGAGACGTTGCGCTGCGATGCCGCGACGCGGGCCGTCTCGGCATCGATGGCTGCCTGGATGTCGTTGTCGAGGACGATGAAGGGGATGTTCTCGTCCTCGAGCTGGATGAGCGCCGCAGGGGAGAAGAGGAAGTCCACCGGACCATGGCCGTGTGACTCACTCATCAGGTGCGTGGCGAGCTCATCGAGGTACATCAACTCTTCGTTGGTCTCGGGGTGGGTACGGACCAGCTTGTAGCCGTCGTAGCGGATGCGCTGAGCGTCCGCGGCGGCGACGGTGACAATGGTCACAAGAAGGGCGAGAAGGAAGCGGCTGGACATCACGAGAACCCCTTTCCAGCGGGTCATTCTGCGGCGATCGATCGGCACGCGGGTGTGCGCGTGTATCGACAGCCTACGGGATGAACCGCCAAACCCCTCGTGTCGCCCGATTCTGGTGACGGAATCGGGGTTATCGGGGGGGTCTGTGGGAGTGGGGGACTCGTCGCGGCTCAGCGAGACACCTGGGGCGAGACCGTCGTCTCGTAGCGGACACCCTCGGGCACCGGGACGGGCACGACCACGGAGACGCCGTGATCCCCTTCGGTAACGGAGAGCGAGTCCACGGCGACGAAGGCCGTGTACTTGCTCATCAGATCGAAGCCGAGTGCGAGCTGCGTGACCGCTTCGGGAAGTTGGGGGTCATCCGTCCAGGCGAGCATGTTCATCAGGTCCGCGATCTTGGTGCGGGCCCACAGCGTGGCGAGCGCGTCGTTGGTGGCGCCGGCCTGTTCCACAGGAACAGTCATCGTGACGTCTTCGGCGCCAAGGCGTGCGCTGAGCGTGATGGACTCGGGCAGCTCGCCCTGGAAGCGCCCGGTGAGGATGACGGGGCGGCCGGCGAAGAGGTCCGGAATGCGCCGCGGGTAGACCTCGTGCAGACCGTTGGTCGCGAGGGCAATATCGGTGAGCGCAGGGTGAGCGACGCGCTGGAAGAAGGCGTCCATGACATCCACGGCCGGATCCTGCAGACCGAGGTATGCGACAGCGCCGTTGCCGAGCTGCGCGAGGCGGTCGAGCAGGAAGCGGTTGGGTGAGGAGCCGACGCCGAAGGAGAAGATGCGGGCAGCGCCGAGCTTGTCGTGGACGGCGCCAAGGATCTGCTGGTCGTTGCCGATGAAGCCGTCTGTCATGAAGACGACGAAGCGCATGCGCTCTGCGTCGTGCGGGAAATCGAGTGCGGCTTCGATGCCGCGCAGCATCATGGTGCCCCCGCCGCCGGAAAGCCGGTCAACGTAGTCCATCGCTTGCGCGATGTTCTCGGGTGTCGCGGCGATCGGTGCCGGGCCGAGGGCGGACGCGTCGGCCGAGAAGCGGATGATCTGGAAGGTGTCTTCAGCGTTCATCGAGCGAAGAGCGCGTCGCATCGCAGCCTTGCTCTGCTCCATCGGCTTGCCGGACATCGACCCGGAGCAGTCGAGCAGGAAGACCAGTTCGAGCGGCTGTCGCTGCAGCGCCTGCTGATGGCTTGGCGGCACCAGCATGAGGCTGAAGAACCCCTCGCCGGATTCGTCCATGTGCGTGAGCAGACCACTGCGGACATCTGCGCCCGCCACGTCGATGCGCAGCACGAAGTCCTTGTTGGGGATGGTGTCGTTGGGCGAGAGGGTGACGGTTGCCTGATCGTCGCTGTAGTGATCGAGATGAATGACATGCGAGCGGCTGGTGAGCGACTGGATCGGCATGGCGGCGTTGACATCGACGGTGATCGCAATGTCGTGACCGGAGCGCTCGGTGGGGCGCAGGTAGTTGACTTGGGTGGCGCTGGTGGGGTTGGGTGTGCCGTTGGGCGAGGCGATGATCGGGTCGGGTGAGGCAGACGGGTTGAAGCGTGGGCCGACGACCATTGGGAAGATGAACTCGTATGCGCCGTCGCGATAGGGCAGCGTGTGGAAGTAGGTGATGTCCACATCGATGCGGGCCTGCGGCTCAATGTTGGCGACCTTCTGCGTGAAGATGTTGGGGCGCTCCTGCGTCAGCAGTGAGGCGACATGGCCGCGTGCCCGGGCCTGGGCGTAGATCTGCTCGGCCTCCTCGCGCTCGCGGATCACGCCGCGGATGGTGCGATCGCCGATGGTCATGACGAAGCCGTTGACCGCCGCGTTCTGCGGCAGGGGAAAGACGTACGTCGCTTCGATCTTGGTCGAGTAGGGGTTGTGGAACTTCTGCTTGACGTTGACGGCCCCGATGTAGCCGTTGATGTCGGCGTTGACCGCGGTGTGCTCGAGTGGCACGGGGACGACGTGCGTGACGTCGGGGAGTGTGGTGTGAAGCATGCCGCAACGGGCGGCCCAGGGATCGTCGTTGGACGGCGTTGCTGCGACTCCGGCCTTGGCAATCACCCAGAGTTCCTCGCCGGGCGCGAGCTCGAAGGTGGGCGGCATCTTCTTCTGATCCCTGGCGAGTCGCTCCTCGACGACGTGCGCGCCGGCCAAGGCCTGCCTGCGACTCGGCTTCACGAAGGCGAAGGCATCGGGGTGACCGACGACGTTCATCTGGCTCTGGCTCGGGCGGAGGAGCAGATTGCCGTCGTCGTCGTACAAGGGAGTGCCAGCTTCGTTCGACCTCGCTTGGGCCAACTCCATCTGCTCCATCATCCATGGGAGCCCGCGGTCGTCCTCTGGCTCTGCATCTGCTTCAACTTCATCGCCAAGCGTCGTGCCGGAGAAGTCGAGTCGCTCGCGCGATTGCTGAAAGCCAAGTTCGAACTGCCCCGAATCTTCTGCCTTGGGAACAGAGATGACGTTGTCGAACGTCGAGCCGCTTCGTGCTGACCAGCCTGGCGACTCTGCACCGTCACGCTCCAACTGCTCGTTGGGACTCGCACTGGTCTGCTGGTTGCTGCGCTGGGTGCTCGTGCCGCAGGACGGCAGGACGAGCGTCGCTCCACCCACGGCAAGCACGAAGAGCCCGACGCAGACGGCGACGGTGCGGAGTTGGGTCCAGTGGTTGCTCACGAGTCGTCTCCTTCGGGCGCGGCGAGGCGGGTGGTGACGGTGGCAGTCTCGAAGCGGTCGCCGCCGGGTCCGGCAGCGACAGTCAGCGCGACAGTCAGGTCGGGAACGGCGTCACCAGTGATGCGCACATGCACACGAGCAACGAGGGTGGGGCCTTCCGGAAGGGCGGCGTCGGTGGAGAACGCGGCGAGGACGGCCCGCTCGTTCATCAGTGCCTTGGGGTCGTAGAAGGGCGGCTGCGCGAAAGCGGGGTGCTCGCCTCCTTCGATGCCGACGATGGTGATGTCGCCGGGTCGAGCCGCGGCGAAGTCAACCTGATACGCACCCAGGGGGCGCCCGACGGGATCGACGATTACGTCGTACGCCACGAAGCGCACCTGCTCCTGCGCTACACGTGCCTCGTGACGCTCACCGGCACCGCAGAGCAGTGCGGTGACTGTCATGGCGACGATTGTCAGTAGGACGCGGAGCATCATCGGATGACCTCCCGAGGTTCGAGTCGAACGGCGGCCTGGGCGATGACCACGACGTCGTCGTCATCGATCACACCATCACCGTTGAGATCCCACATGGGCTCGATGGCGACTTGCGTTTCGATGGTGCGGGCGAGCGCGAAGGCATCGAGGATGTCGATGACGCCATCGCCGTCGTAATCCAGCGGGTGCGCTGCATCGGCGAAATCCGCGCGCTCGGCAGCCCGCGATGCGAGGGGAAGGCCGAACATGTCGGCTTCGGGTTGTACTTCGGCGATGGAGGCGCCGCGGCTGAACTCGCGCGTTTCATTGGTACTGTCGTCCAGCCTGTCGAGGACGGACAGTTCGTCGGCGAGGGCAAGCTCCTCGGTCGTCTCGCTGAAGGGCCTTGGCGTCGTCGTTGTTGTGCTGCGCGAACCGCCGACGCCCGGCTGTGCGATCCATGCGACGGCGGCGAGGCCGACGGCAGCCGCGGCTGCGGTGATGCCGCCCCAGGCGCTCGGCCGGCGGAACCACGGCGTGCGGGTTGCGACGGGCAGCGTCCGCCGCGCGGCGGCGAGGATGTGCTCGTCAACCGACGGCGGGACCTCGACCTTCGGTGCATGCAGCGCGCGCAGGTCGTCGAGCAACTGCTCGGGGAGGTCGTCGGGCTGGCGGGGCGGAAGGGTCATGGATCGTCTCTCTGGTGAAGGGCGCGGCAGGGGCCGGGGTTCATTCCGACTGCGAAGATTCGTCACGTCCGAAATAGGACCGCGTTCTGGGGTCCTCACGCAGGGTCGCCAGAGCGTTGTGGAGGCGGCTCTTGACGGTCCCCGTGGGCACGCCGAGGGCGATGGCGATCTCGCTGATGGCCATGCCATCGACGAATCGCATGAGGACGGTCTCGTGCTGGGTCGGGGGCAGTGCGGCGATGACCGCCGCGAGTTCGGAGCGGCGGGCGACGGTGGTGTCGTTGTCGGCCTCGATGGCGGGGAGCACGTCATCGACGTTGGTTGGCGCGGCACGGCGGGCCTTGCGCTGGATGCCCTGGGCCGTGTGCTTGACGACGGGATAGAGAAACGTCGTCAGTCGTGCCCGCAGCTCAAAGCCGGGAAACTGCCGGAGGAAGTAGAGGAAGGTGTCTTGCACGGCGTCGGCGGCGATGTCGTCGCTGCCGGTGAAGCGGCGTGCCAGGCGTGCGGCCCACTCCCGGTAGCGGCGATAGAGGACCTCGAAGGCATCGACATCGCCGGCGTTGATGGCATCGACGAGGTCATTGTCGCTGCGCGGGTCGTCGGACATCGGGCCTCCTGGAGTTTGTACCGGGAGGGAGGGGAGAGGGCACAGAGGAACAGAGGGAAGGCGGGGGAGGATCCGACGATTCGGCGGTGCCTCATCGTTCGGCTTGGAAGACTGGAGTGCAAGCCACCGTTGGCCCGGCGTCTACCACTCTCGCCACTCGCCCGTGACATCCTCGTCTTCGGCATAGAAGCCGCGAATCTCCCCTGCGCTGATGATGATGTTGGCGATGTCCTCGCGTTGCATCGTCTCTATGAGACTGTGATCGCACCGCTCGTTGAGATCGTTCAGCGTCAGCACAGACTTCTGCACGTGCCTCAGTGCTTCGGACCGATCCACGGCATGGCGAATAGCTTCGATGTAGTCCAGCAGAGTTCGAGCGCACGCATCGACCTGCTGAATCGAGTACGGCTCCGGCTCACCATCCTGCAGGTAGCTCTCTCGATACTCGAGCATCCCGGCTCGCAGTGCTTCGACCTTCGGGACGAGCGATGTCAGGTGCTGTTCTGTCACGTATTCTGCTCCCCTCGGACGGCTGCGCGGCTCCTCTCGCAAGTTGCCGCCACCAATGCGATCGTACCTGCAAACTCCGTTGCTGCCGCGTCAGTCGGTCGCAATTCGCTTCACGACGACAGCGGTGAGGTCATCGTCCTGGCTGGTGCCCTGGGCGTACGTCAGCACCTCCTGGTACAGCGCCTGGATGATGTCATCGGCGCTCTTGGTGTGCACACGCGCGAGTGTCTCCCGCAGGCGATCGAGGCCGAAGATGGTGCCGTCGGGCGCGGGCCACTCGAAGAAGCCGTCGGTGATGAGGACGACAACATCACCTGGTTCGAGCTCGACAATGTCGCCGCTGCCGTAGCGCTGATCGCCGATGAGACCGAAGGGAATGTCGTGCGCACCGCGGACATCGAGCTCGCCGGTGGCTGCCCGGCAAATGACGATGGGGCCGTGCCCGGCCGAGAGGTAGTGCAACTCGTGCGACTGTCCGTCGAGGAGTGCCGCGACGAAGGTGACGAACCGATCCTCCGGGAGATCTTCGTGCAGCAGTTCGTTGATCCGACTCATGACGACGCCGAGATCATCGGCTTCGGGCAGGCTGGCGCGCGTGTACGCGCGGCAGACGGCCGTCACCAGCGCGGGCCCGATGCCATGCCCGGTGACGTCGGCCAGCGACAGCGCGAGCTGTCCCGACGGCAGCGTCTGCCAGTCGAAGTAGTCACCGCCGGTTTCCTCCGCGGGCTGGCTCCAGCCTGCGATCTGATAGCCATCCAGCGACGGCGCAGCCTTGGGGAGCAGGCCCTGCTGGATGGAACGCGCAAGGCGCAGATCTCGATCGACCTGTTCGCGCCGGAGTACGAGCGTCTCATTGCGCGCGATCATTCGCGTGAGGCCGAGGGAGAGTGCAAGAAAGAGCATCGCGACGAGACCTGTCAGGCCGAAGACCTGTGCCCGTAGACGACCGACGGGCGCGAATGCCTCCGCCGCATCGATCTCGGCGAGGATCGCCCAGCTGTCCTGCTCATCGCGCAAGGGTGCGTAGCTGCTGAGGACCGGGATGCCTCGGTAGTCGAG
>JBCBTA010000097.1:0-9111 GCA_039818905.1 Planctomycetota bacterium | reverse complement strand
GACGAGCCACACCTGCTGTGGACGCTGGACAATCTGGCAGCCGGGAAGGTCGTGAACCGGGTCACGGTGCACCCGGAGGCTCGCGGACCGGCCCTTGAGTGGCCGAATCGTATCCGTCGGGGTCGGGCGCGAGGCTCAGTCCACCGCCGCCGCCAGTGGGCTCGACAACGCCAGCATGCGATCCAGCGACTCAAGGGCCGGTCCGCGAGCCTCCGGGTGCACCGTGACCCGGTTCACGACCTTCCCGGCTGCCAGATTGTCCAGCGTCCACAGCAGGTGTGGCTCGTCGATCCGGTACATCGTGGTGCACAGGCACTGGCAGTCGCTGAGGATGCGCACCGATACGTCACGCGCCGCCGCCTCCCGGGCCAGACGGTTCACCAGGTGCACTTCCGTCCCGATCGCCCAGCGGCTGCCAGCCGGCGCATCGCGAATCGTTTGGATGATGAACTCGGTCGAGCCGGACAGATCCGCCTTCTCCACCACCTCGATGGCGCACTCCGGATGCACCAGGATCGATGTCTCGGGCTGGTCGCGGCGGATCTGGTCGCAGTGCTCGGGACGGAACAGCTTGTGCACCGAGCAGTGCCCCGCCCACAGGATCACCTTCGACTCCAGCACCTGTGCTGCGCTCGCGCCTCCCAGCGCCTCGCCTTTGCGCGTCAGCCTCGGGTCGTAGAGCACCGTGCCTGCAGTGACATCGATGCCATGTGCTGCCGCGGTGTTGCGCCCAAGGTGCTGGTCCGGGAGGAAGAGGATCTTGATGTCCTCGCCGTCCGCCGCAGGCTCCGTCCCGCCGGCCAGGGCCCACTCGAAGACCTGGTGGGCGTTGCTGGACGTGCAGCACGCGCCGCCGTTGGATCCGACGAACGCTTTGATCGCCGCCGTCGAGTTCACATACGTGATCGGGATGATCCGGCCCGACCACCCCTGCCTGCGAAGCGACGCGTGCAGGATGTCCCACGCCTCCAGTGCATCCTCGTAGTCGGCCATGTCCGCCATCGAGCAGCCCGCCGACAGGTCCGGCAGCAGCACCGCCGTCTCCGGCGGGGTCAGCAGGTCCGCCGACTCCGCCATGAAGTGCACGCCGCAGAAGACCACGAACGCAGCCCCACGCTGCTCCACCTGTTGGGCGGCGAGCTGGGACAGCTTCAGGGAGTCGCCCGTGAAGTCCGCGTGACGGACCACGTCGTCCACCTGGTAGTGATGGCCCAGGATGATCAGGCGGTCGCCCAGCTCCTCGCGCCGGCGCGCGATCTGCTCGGCGCATTGCTCGGGCGTCAGTGCCAGATACGACTCAGGGAGTGATGGTTGCCACAGTTGCATGGTGGGGGGGGTCCCGGTGCTCGGAAGGCCCACAATGCTAGGCTCGGAAGCGAATTCTGTCGTTTACGCCGCGGCTGCGATCGCTGCGCGGCCTTCCCACGCCTCGTACTCGACGCCAATGGCCTGATGGTGGCAATCGATGGGCGTGATCCGCTTGACGCGGGCCCGCACCAGCCGATGACTGGGCACCACCGCCTCGTGATCCCACGCCACGGCGATCTCCAGCTCATCTCCGACGCCGAACGACGAGCCTCGCGGCACCCGGACCAGGGCTCCGCTCACCGAGACGTTCGTCGTCTCCGCCGGCGTGAACAGCAGGGAACGAACGCTGCGCACCTTGCACGGACGTACCAGCACCTCACGCTCGTGGCGTCGGCGCTCCATCGTCGAATCTGCTGTTCCGCTCATCTCGAGCTCCGCCCTTTGGGGGTGTCGGACGTTGGTGTATCGGCCTCGCTGCTCCGCCCCATAAGGCGAAGTGCCCCCGCCAACCGATAAATCATCGAATGACCCGTCCGCCCGACGTCTCCGTGGTGATCCCGACGCGCGCAAGGCCTGACGCCCTCAGAGCATGCCTCCGCTGCCTCGCCGGGCAGACCCACCGCGATTTCGAGGTCATCGTCGTCCACGACGGCCCGGATCCCGAGGGCGCCGCGGCTGCACAGGCCTTCGCCAACGACCTGCCCCTCGTCACCCTCGTCGCTCCCCGCGCCGGGATCGCCGTCGCCAAGAACCGCGCCATCGACGCCGCCCGGGGCGACCTGCTCCTGCTGATCAACGACGACGTCTTGCCCGCACCCGAGTTCGTCCACGCTCACGTCACAGCGCACGGGGAGCAGCCGGCCATGATCGTCGGCCACTCGCCTTGGGTGCCGCAGGCGCCCGACACGCTCTTCGCACGTGTCCTGCGCGAGTCGTCGATGGTCTTCTTCTACGACCAGATGATCGACGCCGGCGGCTCCATCCTCGCGCCGCAGGATCACGACTGGGGCTTCCGACACGCCTGGAACCTCAACTGCTCGCTGCCGACCGCCATCGCCCGTGACGTCGGTGGCTTCCATCCCGACATTGCCAACTGCTGCTTCGAGGACGTGGAGTTCGCCTGGCGGGTTGTGCAGCGGCATCGCACGCCAGTCCTCTTTCGTCCCCAAGCCACAGCACCGCACGAGCACGCCTACACGCCCGAGGGCTATCTGGAACGTGAGCGGCGGCTGGGCTACTCCGCCTGGGGCTTTGCCCAGGCATCTCCCGACGCTGCGCAGGCCGTGTTCGCTCGTGATCTCCGTGCCCCTGAGCAGGTGGATCACTGTCAGCGGCTGGCATCGGCAACCCCCGACGACGACCTGCACGAGTGGTTTCGTGCGCTGCACGCTGCACTCGCACCCACGCTGGCGGCGGGCGCCGACGGGGCGGAGCAGATTGCCGCGATCTACCAGAAGCACCTGCCGCTGAAGCGCCGCGCCTTTGCTCAGGGCTTCCTCGAGGCAGCGTCCGGGGCTCGAATCCCCGGGCTTTTCGCCTGTGGACAACCGCGCCGACCGGCCGTTTCAGCGCCCTGAGCGGTGTGCGCCAGGGCCGAAATCGCGTCAAACCCCGAAAAAAACAGCATGAATTCGATCGCTCAGGGCGCCCCGCCGCTTGTGCGCACGCAAAAAGCAGCGTAAAACGCTGACAGAATCAACGAGAGGCGGACACGGATGTCGACCACCGCCTCTCCCGTGCCACGGTTTCGCGTCTCGGAATTACGGAGAAAAAAGAGATGGCCAAGAGGACCGCGAAGAAGCGCGTCACGAAGAAGCGGGGCGCGACGCGCACCGCCAAGCGCACTGCAAAGCGCACCACCCGCAAGAAGGCTCCTGCCCGCAAGACCACCGCCCGCAAGGCGCCCGCCCGCAAGGCACCGCCGCGGATCACCGGCGCTCGCGGCAAGGCCCGCACCAAGAGTGAGATCTTCGGCATCATCTCGGAGCACGTCGGCATCACCAAGAAGGAGGTTGCCGAGGTCTTCGAGGTCATGAGTGTGATGATCGCTGCCGACCTCAAGAAGGGGAACATCGGCGCCTTCAACGTGCCCGGCATGATGAAGGTCACCGTTCGCCGCAAGCCCGCCACCAAGGCGCGCAAGGGCATCAACCCCTTCACCGGCGAGCCGACGATCTTCAAGGCCAAGCCCGCCCGCAACGTCGTCAAGATCCGCCCGCTCAAGGGCCTCAAGGATATGGTCTGACAGACGTCGCTCACCAACGAGCACTTCCAGGGCCCGGTGCATGCCGGGCCCTTTTTTATGCGCCGGTTCGTCGCAGCATGCGCAGCCCGCAGTACGACACGTCGCGCCCGTACTCCGATCCTGCATTCTCCGTCGTGCACACGATGCCGGCATCGATGTACGGCAATCCCTCTGCCAGCGCATCCATGCAGGCGCGTTGCAGCGGTTCGTAGTACGCGTCGTGCAGCACGATCAGGGCATCGGGCGCCGTCACTTCTGCCACGCCGCGCAGGTCCGCGAGCACACCTTCGTACTCATGATCTCCATCAACGAAGACGAACTCGAAGGGGCCGCCCGATCGCTCCAGCGCTTCGCTCAATCCGTCGGGGCTGGGACGACGCACCAGTGACGCGCGATCGTCGAAACGATCCTCCCAGTCGAAGTCCAGGCACGGCGCGGGATCCACGCTCACCAGCCGCCCGTTCGCGCCCAGATCACGCAACGCCATGTCAATGATGCTCGACGAGTACCCCTCGTACGCACCGATCTCCAGCACACGCATCGGCGCCTTCGCCATGATGGTCGCGTACAGGAACAGCCGTTCACGGGGCAGCAACTGAGCCTGGATCTCGCACGCCCACGCGACACCACGCGGCTTCGCGTGCAACAGAGGACTCGGTGGCATCGTCGGCCAGAAGGTGCGCTGTGCCTCCCGCTCCGCAGCGGTCGTCGCTGTTGGCGCTGTCGTCATGCGTCGGCTCCTCGGCTGGGTCCGTCCTGCTGCTCATATCGACCGCCTGCCCCCTTCGTCCCCACCTCGAGACACCGATTGCAGGCCCGCCCCGTCCGCAGCCGATACGCCAGATGCATGTCAATGGGCACCTCGCCAGATCTCGACGCCATCGCCAGTCTGCTCGATCGATTCGAGCAGCTCGCGCAGCTTGACGCCGACGGCAAACTGCTGCGGCTCGACGCCCTGCCCGCACTGGCCGAACTCCAGCGTCGCCTGACCAATGTCGAGCATGACCGCGATGCGCTGCGGCGGCAGGTCGGCTGGCTTCGCGACCGCATCCTGCATCGCACCGCCGCCCAGCTCGCGCGGGCCGGACATCGCCGCATCGCGCTCTACGGCGGTGGCTACCACACCATCCCAATCGTGCGGCAGCCCTGGCTCGAGCACGGTATCCAGGTCATCTGCATCATCGACGACGACCGACGCAGCAGCGACATTCGCGGCGTCCCCGTCTACCACCCTGATGATCTGCCTCGGGGCATCGACGCTGTCGTCGTCTCATCCGACCGGCACGAAGGCTCGATCTATCAGCACGCCATACGCCGCTTCGGGCAGCGAGGCATCCACGTCGCCCGCATCTACGCCGTTGGTGACGCAGCCGACACCCCCGAACACATCCAACGCACACTGGTTGAGCGATTCGATGTTCCCGCTGCCGATGCCGAGTGGCTCATGGCCAACCGCATGGAGCGGCACGATGCCTCTCTCCCCATGCTCCCCGCTCGGCGCACCGAGCTTCACATGCGCCGGTATGAGTTTGCTCTGCGCAGTGCTCGTGGCATGCGCGTCATCGACGTCGCGTGTGGCACCGGCTACGGCAGCCGACTCCTCGCCGAGCGCGGCGGCGCTGCCGACGTCATTGGTATCGATGCTGATGCCCGGACCATCGACTACGCCACCCGCCGCCATGCGATCGACAACCACGTCCGGTTCATGACCAGCGATGCGACGAGTCTGCCGCTTCCCGATCGCAGTGCGGATCTGATGGTCAGCTTCGAGACCATCGAACATCTGCGCGAGCCCGACGTCTTCCTCGAGCAGATCGCGCGCATCCTCGCAGTGGATGGGCATGCCATCATCAGCACGCCCAACGACGCCGGGCCGACACCACACCATCACCACTCCTTCACACGTGATGCGTTCCGTCGCCTGCTGATGCGGCACTTCCTTGTGGTCGAGGATTGGGGCCAGAGCGAGCAGGACGAGCCGCGATGGAACGGCGCACCCCCCGGCATCTACCCACTGACCGATGAGGCGCCGCGCCCGGATGACATCATCTCCATCGTCTCGTCGCCCAAGTGCGCGTAGAGACGACGCTCGGTCGCATCGATCGCGCCCTCCCAGAGCGACGCGAATCGCACGACATCCAGCCCCGCCGGCAGGCGCGCCATCCACGACGCATCGTCCTCCAGCGTCATGACATGCTGTCGGTCGGCGCTGTACGGAGCATCGGCGGGAAGCCACTCCGCGATCGCATCTCCAAGCATCTGACGGACCTGCGCCGCGTCGAGGCCGTCATCACGTGCCGCGACATGGTGACCACGTGCATGCAGCGCACGAGCAATTCTCGCGCCATTCCGGCCCAGACCCAGCAGCACCGGGCGACGCGCTGTATTGATCTGAGCCAGGAGATCCTCCGGCGAACACCCGCCGCGCGCAATGATCATCGCCAGCACCCGACGAGCTCCGCGGACGAAACCTGGATCAGCAGCGCCTGTGCGCTCACAGCGTGACCACCACGTGTCGAGCAGTGCGACCGCCGAGGTGACATCGCCCGACCAGTATGACTCCGGCGACCGGCAGAACTCGTACGCGAGAGCCGCGTGGGCGACGCGGCCCGCAGTCGTCGGCGACAGCTTCGTACGTGCCGCTTCGTGTGCGCGCAGCAGTGCATCCGCCTCTGGTGCCTTCCCCCGTGCCGCGAGCGCCGTTGCATGCTCAAGCGCGTGGCGGGCGAGCACGCCATGGCCGCGGACATCGCTACGAGCGTCGCCGCCGTACAGTCGATTCAGCACGATGGCGATGTCATCCATCATGCGCACATGCGCTCGCGACATGCCGGCCATGCGAAGCCGATAGGCACAGACGATCGTCTCGATCGACGTCCACGTGATGCCCCGGAGCGCAAGCCTCGCCCACAGGTCGTAGTCCGCCGCCGCCGAGAGCGTGTCATCGAACCGATCGTCGCCAAGCACGTCGCGGTGGAGCAGTTGAGATGGCACACAGATGCAGTTGCCATGAGCAAGGTGCCGCAGCGTCCGTTGTCCCGGAGGGACTTCCGGCACCCACCCGATGTCCGTTCCCGCCGCATCGATGTACCGAGCCCGACCGGCGCTCGCGCCGGTGTCGGCTGCCGCGGCAAGGAGTGCCGCGAGCCCCTCGGGTTCCAGTAGGTCATCCGCATCGAGAAAGTGGACGTACGCTCCCCTCGAGGCGTCGATCCCGACGTTCCGGGCCCGCGCGAGCCCGGCGTTCTCCTGGTGGATGAGACGGATGCGATCGTCCTCCTCCGCGTGGCGCTGCGCGATTGCAGTGCCACCGTCCGTCGAGCCGTCGTTGACGACGATCGCCTCCCACGCAGTCAGCGACTGTGCTCGGACGGAGCGCAGCGTTGCATCGATCGTCGTCGCACTCTCATACAGCGGCACGATGATCGAGACCGGCGGCGGGCTCATCGCTCCATGAGTCCGTGGTGCTCGAGATCGGCGAACCAGCCATCGACATCGGGCTGCACCACCTTCGCCGGCGACAACTCACCAAGCAGGAGTGACTGCGCATCGTCCATTGTGCGGACACCGAACGAGGTCAGCGCCGGATCTGCACTGAAGCACCGAAGGTGCGCGTATCGCCAGAGCATCGCGAGCCGTCGTTCACGCGCCACGGCGTCGATGCCTGATTCGTGGTCCCGCAGCGTCGCCTCCAGCGCGCCGGGCAACAGCATCGGATCATGCCCGTCGTGCAGCGCGCCGCGTCCCGAGTAGGAGCGCACATGGAGTGAAAGCGCTGGAGCCTCGCTCGCCATCGCGAGCCAGGCGATAGCATCGCTTGATGTCGCGATCGCAAGGCCCGCATCCAGCGCGTCGTGGATACCAAGGCGTTCGCTGTATGCAGCGCCGAACTGCGCTGCCAGCGCAGCGTACGATGCTGCATGCGGATCACGTGGATGTGGTTTGATGATCACACGCTGGGGTGAACGTGCAGCCCGCAGCATCGCCTCGACACCGTCAATCGGCGTCCCCAGCGGACTGCCACGTCGAGCACATGCATCCGGTGCAAGTCCGTCCAGAGATGCGTCCACGCCCGGAAACAGCGCCAGTGTCGTCCCGATTGGAATCGTCGCTCCTGCGTCCACCGCGCCGGACCGATTCTCGCGCCGATGTGCCCGCAGATGATCCGCCAGTGCACGCCCAGCTTCCACCTCGTGGTCCGTCGGCGCCGCCGACAGCACCTCAGCCCACGACGCATCGCGCGTGAGTTCACTGACGCCGCCGATGCCAACACGATCAAACACCACACTCGGTGCGACAGCGCCGCGCTCCGTAAACAGGATCGGCACGCCGCGCCTGCGCAGAACACGCAGCGCCACCATCGAGAAGCCCGCATCGCCATTCCAAACCAGTGCCAGGCCGGGGTGAAGGTGATCGACAGCGTGATCGATGAGCCAGTCAACTGCACGCATGCCGCGCTCGACAAGCGCTGCAAGATCGTGTCGCTCGGCGGATCGCCACGAGCGTTCAAATGCCAGGCATCGCTCGAGACACGCCGCCTCCGGAGGTGGCCCGATCGGCGCAGCGGCTGGCCAGCGATCTCCGAGGTCGGCCAGATCGTGCAGGGACCCGGACACTCCGAGTCCGAGCGTATCACGCCCGTCGAGCAGTGAAGCGATGTGCAAGAGGCCACTCCCGCTCGCCTCCAGCGCGCTCCCTAGCTCCGACCAGAATGGACGACATCCGTCTGCAAGCGCGCAGAGGTTGAGCACCGGCGCATGCGTCCACCGGCTCGATCGCGGCGTATCTGGCGCAATCCGAAGGACGGCCGTCGATTCGCAGTCCATGACGGGTGATGCGTCGGCATACAGCCGAATCACATCGAGGCCGGCACTACGCAGTGGTTCGCACTTGCGCCAGAGCGTCTCCTCAATCGAGTTCGCGCTGATCACGACAGCATCGGGCGCAAGTTCCCGGGCCCGGTTCATCGAGACAATGGGGTACTTCCACAGGAACCGCTCCGTATCGTCCGCCGCATCGTCGATGATGCAGATGATCTCGACCGGCGGCTCGCGCAGAACATCACCCAGTGCACGGGTATGCGTCCCTGCGCCGTACAGCGCAATTCGGCGATGCCCCTTCGAAGCGCACTGCTCCAGCGCTCCGCGCATGCGGATCGACCATTCCTCCGGAGCCGCGCCGCCCTGGGCGTGCACGCGTGCATGCCACGCATCCGCCAAACCCTCAAACAGATCGAATACTGCGTCACCCATGGGCTCCTGCGCGCCATCGGCAATGCCCCACAAGGCGAGCGCGGCATCGGGATCCCCACACTCCACGCGCTGGACGAGTCCGCTGCACAGGGTGGCTGCCAGCACCTCGCCAGGATCATCTCCCGGCGACGTCACGTGATCCCACACCAGCGTGATCTGAGCGCTGCTTCCCAGCCAGATCGTGCGCAGCCACATGACCACCAGCAGCGACGCCGCGGGGGATCCATGAACTTCGCCGGGAGATGATCCTGGCGAGGTGCTGGCAGCCACCCTGTGCAGCGGACTCGTCCAGCGCGTGGAGTGTGG
>JBCBTA010000096.1:0-9163 GCA_039818905.1 Planctomycetota bacterium | reverse complement strand
GCTGAGTCGAATGTGGACTGAATCGACATCGTCACGGTCGCGGCAATACGCCTCGAACGCGCGCATGTGGTTGCTGGTGCCCAGCAGCCCCGACGAAATGAACAGCAGGCGAGCCGGTCCGTCGCGGCGGGCAGGCGGCAGCGTTTCGCTGCAGAGCCCATCCAGATCAATGGTGCTGTGGCGGATCATCGTGTCGCACCACCCGTTGTCTGTGCTGGGGAGTTCGCAGCAGGTTCGGTCGGGGCGTCGGAGACGTCGTCCGTCATTGCGCCATCGTCGGTCTTTGCCGGACCGCGCTTCCGCGAACGAGCCGCGGCCATCAGACCGGACGGACCCCGCCGCAGCACTTCCTTCACGCGCTTCCGCTCGTTGGGCAGCATGGCCACGAAGTATCCCATCGGCAGATAGCTGGCGCCGACCACCATCAGCCACATGGCCAGGTTGAGCAGGTTCCAGCTCTCGACGTTCATCACGATGGTGACGGACAGGATCAGCGTCGGAACGACCGCGATCATCGGTCGCAGGTAGGCATGGCTGTTGAGCTGCAGGAAGCTGACCTCGGTGACGCGCGACAGCAGGATCGGCATGAAGATGCCGTAGATCCCGATCTGGCACAGGAGGGTGACCGCCGGCAACAGCAGGACGATCTGGGGCGGGGCATCGGCCACGACAGCCGTGCCGATCCCGATCGCAGCGATGGAGAGGACGACCTTGGTGATCGCGCCCGTCAGCAGCGCAGGTGAATACGAGCGGATCAGCCCCATGCCGTAGAGCACGCGGGTCGCGGCGATCTGTGTCTCGGAGATTACGCCACCGAGCAGCAGGATGGCGGCATACTGCCATGCGAGCACGATGGCATCGCCATACGGCAGGACCTCGGCGAGTTCTTCATCCGCGCTGAGCTGCTTGCCGAGCCACGCCTCGAGGATCGGCTGTGTGAAGACGCCGACAACCACCGCGCACAGCACCGTCACCGAGCATGAGTACCGCATCGAGGTGAGCATGAGCGCCGTGGTGGATGCCTTGCGACCTGTCTCGTGCAGATCCGCGGCAATGGCCTCGATGCCGCCGGCGACCTGCGATCCGAAGCGCTGGCCATGCCCGACGAGCTGGCGCGCGAGGCTGTAGATCGTGTTGAAGACGGGACCGAAGAAGATGTTCAGGAGCAGGTGGTCGCTGAAGTAGTACGCCATGCGTGACAGCGGATTCGCAAGCGACCACGCGCCGGTGGACATCATGGCCCGGATGGTTGTGCGCGAGATCATGCGCGGGGCGAGCCGTGCACTCGGCATGATGATCGCGATCTTGGTCACGCGATACAACGTGTTGAGGCAGTGGATGGAGAGGCGGCAGACGACGAACGCGATGAAGGAGTCTTCCACCGGCAGCACGAGTGCGAGCAGCGCAGCGATGAGATCGGCAGAGCGCTGCAGCACCTGGTCGATATTCATCTGGATGACGCGGTGGCTGGCGAGGTACAGCGCACGGAAGGGACCGCTGAGGAAGAACTGGGCGAGGAAGATCGTCTCGCAGATCACGACCACGCGGGCTCGGAAGAGGTGCTCCTCCGGAATGTTGAGCCAGCCGACTGCGTACACCAGCCCCGCACCGATCAGCAGCATGAGCGTCGCGAACATGCCGGTGATGCAAATGCCATTGGTCAGCGCACTCTGCAGGCCCTTGTGGTCATCCGTCGAGATGGCCTTGGTGAGCTCACGCAGCACGGTCTGCTGCATGGCGGTCCGCAGTGGGGTGATGAACCAGTAGGTGAGCTGCGTCAGGAGAACGAACACGCCGTAGAGCACGGCCCCGAACTCGGACAGCAGGATGGGGACGGTGATGAAGCCGACCACCATCGTCAGGACCACGCGCATCCAGTTGGAGCCCGTGAACAGCAGCATCTTCGTGGAGAGACGCCGCGAGCCGGCCTTGCCGGAGAGAGATGTGGGCTTCTGGTCGCTCATGTAGCGATGGGTATCGGACGTACTCTGTTCGACGAAAGTTCGGCTTCTCCCCGGTCGGACGGCGATTGTAGAGAGATGGATCGACCGAATCGGACGTCGGAGTCAGTCGAGAAGGAGGAGAGCGTGCGTCGGCGCGGGTTGCTCTGGAAGGTCCCACTGCTCGCCATGGTCTGGGCGGGTGCCCTGACCGTCTCATGGCCGGATAGTGCGTACCTGGCGGACCTGCTCACGCACCTCGCGGTGCATGCAGCCCTCGGGCTGGCGTTGCTGACGCTCGTCCTTGCCATCTGCAGGCGGTGGGTCGTGGCGGCCGGCGTGCTGGGGGCGGCTGGCCTGATCGTGGTCTCGGTTGCCGTGCGGTCTTCCGCCGTCACCAGCATGGAGACCGCGGCGGGCGAGGGGTCCACCCTCCGCGTCGTCAGCTACAACTGCGCTTCCGAGACCGTCGCGTCCGACGAGGCGTTCGTCCGCTGGCTCACCGAGCAGGATGCGGACCTCGTCGCCCTGATCGAGGCACCGCGGGAGCTGGCCTCCTGGTGGGACCCGGCCCTCGAACGATTTCCGCATCGGGTCGGCCCCGTGCGGGGCAAGATGTGGTCGATGTGGCTGCTCAGCCGCCATCCGCTCGAGATCGTCGAGCTGGAGGAGCCGACACCCGAGACGCGCTTCGTGTACGCAGTCCGACGCAGCGCGCTGGTGACCCTTCCTTCGGGCCGGCAGGTGCTCTTCGCGGCGGGACATCCGCCCTCACCCCGACGGGTGAAAACGTGGCGTCGGGCCCTCTCGTGGGCGGCAGCCGCCGGTGAGGCCCTCGATCGCTACGCGGAGCGGACGGGCACGCCCATCATCCTCGCGACGGACGTCAACGCTGCCCCGTGGGGCCGTGTGTCACGCCTCCTGGCTTCCGAGGGACGCCTGGCGTCGCCACGGCCGCTGCTCGGTGGCGGCACGTTTCCGGCGTGGGTCCCGCCGCTGCTGGGAATCCCGATCGACACCATCTGGACGCGGGGCTGCCTGGGCGAGGGCTTCACCGTGGGTCCCCGCTGCGGCTCGGACCATCGCCCCGTGCGTGTGGACGTCCGAATCGGGGGCGCAGGAGGTTGAGAGTCCGCGAACTGGCTACAGCCCGCCACGTATTATGACGACCTTGCACAGGGAAACCGCCTCGGTCTCCCCGCCATCGCCCGGAGAAGCGTCCGCGTGCTGACATCGCTCGCCCAGACAACTGGTGGTGGTCCGTCCATGGGGCTGATCGTCCTGGCCATCCTCGGCGCGCTGGCGGCGGTGATCGCCGTGCTGTCGCGGTGGGGCGCGGTCTTCGTCATCTTCACGATCATGGCCTTCATGGCCTCCATCAGCTACGGCATGGCTGGTGAGGACAAGACGCTCAGCACGTGGCTCGCGCCCGTGGAAGCACAACGATCGCTCATCTTCCTGTTCATGGGCGGCCTGCTGCTGCTCAGCTTCCTGGTGCATGGGCTCTCCCGCGAGGGGGTCTTCTCGCACGGTTTTGCGCTGGTGATCGTAGGTCTGTACAACGCGCTGATGCGCGCGGTCCATGCGGAGATCATGGATGCTGCGCTGACACTGGTCTTCGTGGTCGTGACACAGCTCGGCCTGATCGTCGCTCTGTCACGCATGGTTCGTGACGAGACGGACTGGTACAAGTGCTTCCGATGTGTCGGCATCGCCTCGCTGCTGTGGATCGGCGCCGCACTGGTGCAGTTGGCGATCAACCCGGATGCGATGCTGCGCCATGGTCCATACTTCGCGCGCTTCCAGGGGATGACGTTCAACCCACAGGCGGCTGCGCTGACGCTGGGCATCACATCCGTCGTGACGATCTTCCTGGCACTGAACGATCCGAAGCACCGCTACCGCGTCTTCTGGACCGCGGCGGCCGGCCTCAACCTCGTCTTCCTGCTGTGGACCGGGTCGCGAACCGGCATGGGCATCTTCACGCTCGGGGCCGCGTCCGTCCTTGTCTCGCGCTTCTCGCGCGTCATTCTCCTCGTCCCCATCGTCGCCGGCATCGTCATGGTGACGCTGACGCTGCTCGGCGATGCCGCCTCGGACATCTCGTCCACGGCGGATCGTCTGACCTCCACGGAAGACTCCCGAACCCACGCATGGCACGCCATGTGGCAGGTGTTCATGGACAACCCGGTCATCGGCGGCGGGCCCGGCAAGGAGGACCGCGGCGGACGAAGCGAGAACAGCTATCTCTACGGCCTCGCCGCCTTCGGTGCGGGCATGGGGCTGTTGCTGCTCATGCTGTTCGTCGTGAGTGTTGCGCAGTGCCTGCGGCTGTTCATGCGCCGCGGCCGCGCCCCCAAGCGGTGGCATCCGATCATCGATGTCGTCATCGGCTACCAGGCTGTGTACTTCATCGCCGCGATGGTCGAGGGCTACATCATGGCCCGCGTCAACATCCACATCCTCATGTTCTACATGACGGCATCCATCGCCGCGGCGCTCATCAAGCGCATCGATGAAGGACAGGCCGAGTGGTACACCGAGGAAGCCTACGACGTCGAGCACGAGGCCGAAGAGGGTGCGCTGTACTCCGAGCAGTACGGCGAGCACATCGATGCGTACGAGTATGAGTACGGAGACGGGGCCGCCGTCCGCTGAGCTCAGTCGCTTGCCGACGCAAACTCCGCCAGCGGCGGACACGCCTGCACCCACGACCGATCCGGCGCATAGCCGAAGGACACGAGCGTTTCGCCACAGACGCGGTCGAAGCTCTCGGCGGCCTCCCGCGAGAAGTGATTCTGCCAGTCGCCGACAGCACCCTTGCGCAGGAAGTTTTTGCGGTCCTCCTGCCCGGCCGATCGTCCGGACTGCCGGGCGAAGGTGTACTTCTCGACCGACCATTGCACACGCTCGGCATCCGCTTCGGTCCCGGTAAGCTCGGTCATGGCCTGTGTCATCGCGCCGATGGGATCGGTTCGCAGATCTTCGTAGCGCAGGCAGGTGAGTCGCTGCCCCTCGCGCGGTGCGGCCTTGGCTCGCACGTACGTCTCAACGTGCTCCGCCCACGTGACGTCGGAGGAGTGGGGGTTGCGCATCTGCGATTCCACGAAGGCCGGCAGATGCGTTCGGATGTGCTGCATCACGTCGTCGCGGCTTGTGGCGGCCGGGAACCACCGCTTCTGCTTGGGCGAAAAAGACTCGGGTCCGCCATCCGGCAGACGCTTCCCCAGGAAGTAGTACAGCGACACCATCACATCGCGCCCGTCGCGCACTGTGTACACCACGCGCTCGAACTTCGGTGACACGGTCGTGTGCCCGTGCACGATGAACTCGCCCGCAAGCGGGAGCAGGTACCACCGGGGAAAGGGCACCTGCATATAGTCGCCGATCATCTGGCACGCCCACGTCGTGCCGGACTTCGGATAGCCCGGCACAAAGATCAGCGGTACGTATTTCGCCAGCCGCTTTCCGATCTGCACGGTGGCGTGGTACGAAACACCTCGAAGCACGCGGCTGTGACGCAGCCTGCTGCTGCGCGGGTAGGCAGGCCGACTCATGCCGCCGCCTCTCGGGCAGTCGGAGCCGGCTGGCCGGCAGCATCGCGGTACATCCGCTCGTACTCGCCGGTGATGCGCTGCTTGTCGAGGAACTCAAGGATCCACGCACGCCCGCGCTCACCCATCGCACGGCAGCGATCGGGATCATCCAGCAGGGTGCGCACGGCATCGGCGATGCCGCCCGCCGTCTCCGGCGCGATGATTGAGCCACCACCGGCTTTCAGCTCCGGCCAGATGCTTACGCCCTTCGAGGCGATCACGGGCGTGCCCGCGGCCAACGCTTCGGGGATCACCAGGCCGAAGTTCTCGTGTTCCGACGAGAGGACGAAGATATCCGCGGCTTCATACAGCGAGACTTTCTCGATGCCGCGGACCATGCCGAGGAAGTGGCATGCGTCACCAAGCTCCAGTTCCTGGGCCTTGTGCTGGATCGCTCGGACGTACCATTGCTCACCCGTTCCTGCGACGAGCAGGCGCAGGCGACGGCCTTCGTCCAAGAGCGTCCGGGTCGCCCCCAGGAGGTTCTCGAGCCCCTTGCCGGGATGGACACGGCTGAGAAAGAGCACGATCGGATCATCCGTGTCCGCCGCGGCAAACGCGCCGCGGGCGGCGTCGGTGCCGGGCAACTGCATGTAGTCGCGAAAGTCCATGACCAGCGGCACGACGCGACCCGTTGCGCCACCAAACCACCGATCGCTCTGTCGCAGCTCCGACTCAGCGGTGCAGTGCACGAGCGCGGCTCCGCTGAGCAGCCGCCGCGCGAACGCGGCGTGGAAGGTGCGCTTCTTGAGCGGACGCTGGGCCATGGCCCAGTCATCCAGCATGCCGTGAATCGAGATGACGTACGGGATGCCGGCTTCGCGCGCCAGGCGGGCGAACTGCAGGTTGCCCAGCTCCCACGGCGTGTGCATGTGCAGCACGTCGGCACCCGTGAGGCAGTCGCGGGCGACATCGAGGTGGTGCTTCTTCAGCAGCCGTCCGCGACCCAGCGGCGGCTCGAGCCCGACAACCCGAGGCAGGCCGGGCCCACCCGAGCGCCACTCATCAGGAACGTCATCCGTGTGCGCGGTGATGAGCGTGAAGTCGTGCCCCGCAGCCGCGAGTGCTTCGGACATGTCCAGCGTGGCCCGCACGACGCCGCCGTCGCTCAGCCGGATGCTCGCCATGTAGTGGACGATCTTCACTGGTGCTCCGCGGGCGATGATAACGACAGGGACGCCCGTCCCCGGTTCATCGGCTGGCTGCCTGCAGGTCCCTCAGTCGGCGTCGGGCATTGAGAACATGACGCACCGCTCGTGCGGCGAAGCGCGGAGCGCGCACCAGCGACGTGCCGCGACACCACTGCTCATAGCTGGTACGGACGGGCCCCGTCAGCAGTTCATCCCAGCGATGGGCGGTGGCGTCGGCACCGAAGGACGCCGCACGCTGGCGGCCATGCTCGATCATGGCCCGATAGCGCGTCGGATCCCGGCGCAGGCGGGTGATTGCGTCGATGACGTCGTCCGGCGACGCCACCTCGATGTAGTCCAGGTCGGACTCGCGAAGCTGCCGGTACGCGGATTCGACGCCGAGGATGGCCGGCGTTCCCGCGAGCCATGCGTTGATGAGCTTCGTTGGCGGCTTGGTGTCGAGCTGGGCCTCCGGCATCTGGCGGACGGCGAGCACGAGATCCGCCTCCCGGTAATCGGTCCAGTCGATCGTCGCGCCCTTGCCGTCGTGACGCTCCCCCCGCTCCCGATCACTCGTCGCGAGCGTCATGCCCAGCGCGTCGAGCTGGTGCAGAAAGTGCTCATCTCGAAATGGGGCCGAGAGGTTGGTGCGCAGCCCCTTGTAGGTCAGATTCTCGATGCGATCGCCACGTGCAGGATCGCGCGGTTTCAGACCGGGCTGGGGCCAGTGGGGGATGTAGTGGTCGGTGTCGTCCTGAATCTGGGCCATGTTCTGCACGATGCGCACATCGCACAGTTCGGGACGTGGGCGATCGTGCTGCGCACACACAATGAAGAAGTCCCAGGTCCGCCGCTTTGGTGACAGGGCGTCGTAGGAGGTGACGTTGATCACGCCCGGCGCGAAGGTCTCGGCCAACCTCGCATCGAAGCCGCGACTCCGCAGCTGCGTGCATGTCTGCACCACCCAGACATCGATGGCGTCGATGAAGCGATCGGCGATGGCCTCGACGGGCGGCGGCGGGTCGTCCGTCATCAGATCGCGCCATGTGTCACCTTTGGGAACGACGAAGCGGATCGGCGGGGCAGCACTCATGATCCGGCGCCTGGCGACTCACCCTCGGGCTGGGCATCCTCGTCGTCCTCGAACTCCTCCTGCTTCACGGGCATGCGCTTGAAGCCATTGCGGACGAACCGAACGCCGCGGCGGGCGACGAGCCGCGTGCTTTCGGCCATGCCCGCGACGCGACTGAGCATGACGCGGGTCCCGACACCGGAGACATCGGGATTGCTGAGTTCATAGCCCAGCCGCTCCATGAGATCACCGACCGACGACTCGATCATGGCGATGTGCTCGGGACGCATGTCCTGCTTCCACTTGTCGATGCTGGAGGTGAAGACGGGCTTCAGCGTGTTCTCCATCCACTCGCGCGACTTGTCCGGGAAGCCCTCCTCGCGCCGCTTGTGATGCTCCAGCATCGCTTCGGTCATCTCGATGCCGAGGAAGTCGCATACAGCGGCGATCGACTCCCGTGGCTCGGCGGCGAGCTGTTCATACTTCAGAAGCATGTAGCGTTCGCGCCCAATGCGGTCTGCCTGGCGCAGAGCCGTCTCGGCGGAGGAGCGCCAGCGGTCCACGTTGGGGATGATCAGATCGCTGCCGAAGCCCGCGCGCACCCGCGACAGCACGACGGCTCGCGGATCGCGAATGAGGTGTATGAACTTCGCCTCCGGATGCTCCTTGCTGATGATGCCCACCAGCGGCGTGTGCACGGGTGATTTCTCACCGATGCGCATGCCGCCCGCCTTCATCGCGCACGCGGTGACATACGCGAGGAACAGCCCGCCCCAGGTGCGCTCAGCGATCTGGGCGAGCGCGCCGTACGTCTTGCGGTCGCACGCAACGATGCGCCGGGCCTGGTTGTCCCAGAGCATGTCGATGGCCCGCGCGTGATCGTCATCGCGCTTCGGGTCGAGCTTCGTCCGCCAGCCCTGCGTCTCGAACACGCTGTACAATCGCGTCTCGTGCGGGACGACGATGGTGGGATCACCCATCAGCATCGTTCGCAGGAGCGTCGTGCCGCTGCGACCTGCTCCGACGAGGAAGAACAGTCCCTGCCGGACTGTTTCGAGTCGTTGCCGGAGGTCGTTGATCTCTGGGTCGGCGGTCATGGAACTAGAGTAGCATCGAGCCCGGAGGAGCCGGCACTCGTGATGGCACAGGACGTAACTTCGGACACCGAGACTCTTGCCGAGCAGGTCTTCTTCGTTGTCGGCACGGGCCGCAGCGGCACGACACTTCTCGTCTCGATGTTCTCGAAGCACCCGCGACTGCACGTGCCGCCCGAGTCGATGCTCTTCACCGAGTTCGATCCGCAGAAGATCCTCGGGCGATCCCTGGAGTCACCCTCGGACGTCGAGGCCTTCCTCGCGAAGGCGGAGCAGCATCGCTTCTGGGGCGACATGGGGATCGAGGCCGATGTGCTGCGCGAGCGGCTCG
>JBCBTA010000095.1:0-9239 GCA_039818905.1 Planctomycetota bacterium | reverse complement strand
GACTGAACCTGCGTTGCGGCCCTCCCTCCGGCTGACAGCCAAAGTCGCCGGCGAGAATGGCGAAGTCCTGGAGATCGACATTGGTGTCGTCGTTGAGGTCTCCCTGTGCCGCGGTGACGCCGCGGGCACCGAAGTGCAGCGCCAAAATGTGGAAGTCCTCGAGACCTGTCGCTTCGTTGCCATCAATGTCCCCAGGGCAGGCCGGAGGCGGCGGCGCCGCGATGAACGTCCCGACGGACGACATCGTTCCACCGGACCCGTTGGCTGCCTCCACGTCCCAGTAGTAGACCGTGTCAGGCAGCAGCGTCTCGGGGAGTATCGGTGCGTTGGATCCCGTGACCTTGAGATCGGCAACGACCAGAGATGCGTCGCCCAGTCCCGGGTCCGTCCCGACGCGGACGACATACCACTCGGCTCCCTGGGCATCTTCCCAATCGAGATAGATCCACGCGTCCGCGTGGACGACGGCGTCAGCCGCAGGTGTCAGCAACGTGAAGTCTGCCGGGGGCGACGAGGAAGGCGGAAGCACGAATGTCCGTTGCAGCGCCATATCGACTGCTGCGTACGCGTCGATGCGACCCGCGCCGAAGATGTGATCGTCACCGGAAGGCCCGAGGTCAACCGCGCTCTGCTCGAGAATGGCACGGATCTCGTCGGGGGTCAGCGTCTCGTCTGCCGACCACACGAGCGCGCCAACGCTCGCGGCGATGGGCGAGGCATAGCTGGTCCCGCTGCCCGTTCCATAGTCTCCGCCCAGCACGGTGGAATACACATCGGTGCCCGGCGCGACGATATCGATGGGTGGACCGAAGTTCGAGAAGTCCGACAGCTGCTCCTGCTGATCGGTCGAGCCGACGACGACCGTGTACGCGTGGTTGAAACCGCTCAGCAGCCGCCCGTCATTTCCGGCGGCCCAGAACAGCACACCCCCGTTGTCACGGACGTAGCGACCGGTGGTTCCCACCGACGCCGACGCGACGCCCGTGTAACTGGAGTTGATGATCTTCGCGCCGTTGTCCACGGCCCACCGCACGCCCTCAGTGATGTCGGAGATGAGTGCAGTGCCATCGGACCGGTTGGACACACGAACGGGCATCAGCTGGAACCCGACACCTCCCCCGATGACGCCGATACCGTTGTTGCCGACCGCCGCCAGGCACCCGGCGACGAACGTCCCATGGCCATGCATGTCGTCGATCACGCCACCCTCGACCTGTGGGATCGGTGCGTCCGGTCCCGCCGTGTTGACGCCATCGATCAACGCGTCGGTCAGATCAGGATGATCGAGATCCACGCCAGTGTCACAGATCGCGCAGATGATCTCCGAACCCGGGACGAGCTCCCATGCGCCGTACGAGCGAATGACGTCGTGCTGCCACTGGTACGACGCCGCTTCGTCGTTGGGCGAGACCGCCAGCGCGACGCGCCAGTCAGGCTCCACGTACGCGTAGTCACCGGTCGCCATGAGCGCGCGAGCGACGTCCTCTTCAGAGGCGCCCTGCGGCACGCGAACGATGAACTCGTCCACTTCCGCGACGTGGCGCAGCAGCTGCGGCTGCAGCCGCTGCCGCGCGGCGTCATCACGAAGCGCCGCCGTCCGCGCGTCGCCATGCCGGGCCAGCCGCTGCTCGAGCGACACGGGCTGGACGATCAGCCTGCCACTCAGCTCCCGGAGCCCCGGAACCTCGATGAAGCGAATGTCGTCGGCGTGCGCAGCATGTGCGCCACTCGCGGCGATCAGCGTGAGCACAGCCCACGACGCATGGTCCATCAGTCTCCGTCGCGCCATCATTCCCCATCCGATGCGACGTACGAATTGATGGCTCAAAGCGTCAGACAGACCGCCTCGGCCCTCCCCTTACTGGGGCACAGCCTATCGGACGACGTGGCGTGGGCACAAATGAAAACCGCCCCTCGGCCCGGTGTGGGCCAAAAAGGGGCGGATTCGCGTTGTCCTGATTGTCCTCGATGAGGCTCAGTCGTTCGGGTGCCCGGTGTTGCCGGTGCAGCCGAAGTCGGAAGCCAGATCCGTGAAGTCAGCCAGCGTGACGGCGGAATCGCAGGTCAGGTCACCCACCGTGCGGTCGGCACCGGAGGCCTGACCGAAGCTCTGGGCGAGAATCGTAAAGTCGGCGAGGGTGGTGTCACCATCACCATCGCCGAGCATGTCGCCCGCGCAGTAGGAGGCACACGGCGAGCCGCCGCAGGAGGACGAGTCGCCGCCCCACTTGCCCTGGGCCGCCTCACAGTCGGCCTGGAGCACACCGTCCTGGCAGGCCACCGTCTCCGGACCGCTTCCGAGATCGAAGCAGCCGAAGCAGCAGGCACCGGTCACGGCGGGCGTACCGGTGGTGAACGATGCCACCGCCGGCGTGCTGTCGGTTGTCGTCGGGCCGTCGTTGGAGGCAACGACGGTCCAGTAGTAGGTCTGGTCCTGGGAGAGCGTGCCGCCGAAGAGCAGCAGGTTCTCGGTGGTCCGCACGAACGGGCCCAGAACGCCGGTGGTCAGACCGGGGTCCTCGGCGATGATCACTTCGTACTGATCGGCGTTTGTGGACACACCCCAGGTAAACAGGAGCGCCGCCGATGCATCGATGCCGGTGGCACCGTCGAGCGGATTCGTGATCGCGAAGGCGCCGGGGGGATCCGGAGGCGTTGCGCCGAGGAAGTCCAGCGTCGTCTGGCCGGTGCTGATGGGATCGAGCCACGTCTGCAACGCGGTGCTCGTGGTGCCGCCGCCGGTCCACGAGGTGGCGATGCGTGCGTAGGCGTCGGGACCGGCGTTGAAGGGCGTGCACTGCGACGAACCGCCGCTGAGCACGCCGATTAGCCGACCGTTGGAGTTGAAGAACGCCGAACCGGAGGAGCCCGGCTCCGTCACGCCTGCATCCCAGGTCGTGAAGTAGGACGCGATGATGCCGACGCCGATGACGTTGGCGTTGCCCTTCGACGTGCTGTTGTTCTCGATGCTGATCTTCTTCTCATCGCCCGAGGGGTGATGCACGCCGGCACCGGTGCTGTTGAGGTTGCGGCGATCCCAGCCCGCGAAGATCACGCCCCACGAAACGTTGGGGTCGTCATCCAGCTCCAGCAACGTGATGTCGCCGGGGCCGCCACCGTAGGCCATACGAAGGGTGGAGCCGTTCTGGTTGTCCGAGGTCGGGGCGCCGCCTGCACCGCAGGTGGCCCGCTGGAAGTTCCAGTAGACGACGACCGTCTGGTCGTTGCCGGTCGATACGCCGCAGTGATCAGCCATCATGAAGTACGGCGTCTCATCCTCTGCGGTGTTGTTGACCAGCGTGCCAGAGCAGAACGAGCTGCCGCTGGTGATGATGCGACCGACGGAGTCGATCTGGTTCTCCCACCCATTGCCCTCGGGGCACACGACGTCAACGTTGCACGCGCCAGCGCGCTCACCGTTGCGGCCGTTCTCCGGGTAGAGCTGACCACCGATCGGACGCTGCAGGTCCAGGAACCCGAAGCTGATGGTGTGGATGGCAAAGCCCGCCTGGAACGCATCCCAGTCGAACTGCTGCATCTCGGCGTAGACCTCGAGCGACTCGTCCTCGATGAGCGGGAACCACCGCTCGCCGTGCGGCTTGACGTCCGCGGCGGTGTAGGGGCCGTAGATCACGTTGCCGTCGCCATCGAGCAGGAACATGACGGCGGTCGCCGGGAGGTTGAAGTGCGTGCCGAGGTTGACACTCTTGGCGTTGCCCGTCTCGATGCGAAGTCGCCAGGCGACGCGGCCGTTGCCGAGTTCCACGAGCGAGCCGGAATCCACCGGCGTGTGCAGCACCTCGCGGCTCTCAGCAAACTTGCGCGGCTGCTCGCCCCGTTCGAGGCGACCTCGCTCCGCTGCGAGAAGTGACGGCATGTCGATATCGCCATACGGAATGGTGTCAACAACCTCGTTGGGATCGAGCGTCGGACGGATGTCCGCCACCCGATGCGTGAGGATCTCGAACCCGTCGATATCGACTTGCTGGACCTGCCCAGAGGCTGCCTGGGTAGCGCCAACACAGAGCGCGCCTGCTGCAATCCACGCCTGCGTCTTCATTCAGTCACTCCTCTTTCCGGCCCATCATCGGGCCTCTCTGTCATCGGACTGGTCAGTCGTTCGAATGACCGGATGACCCGGTGCAGCCAAAGTCTGCGGCTAGGTCCGTAAAGTCCGCGAGTGTTACGCCGGTGTCGCAGTTGAGGTCACCATCGGCACGCGTGGCGCCCGAGGACAGACCAAAGCTGCTGGCGAGCACGGTGAAGTCATCGAGCGTCGTGTTGCCGTTGCCGTCGCCGAGCAGATCGCCCGCGCAGTACGAGTCGCAGGGCAGCGCGGCGCAGGTCGAGCCGACGCCGGACCACTTGCCCTCGGCGGCCTCGCAGTCGGCCTCCAGCACGTCGTCCGTGCAGGCGACCCACTCGGAGCCATTGCCCAGGTCGAAGCAGCCGAAGCAGCACGAGCCGGTCTGAGCCGGAGCACCGGTGCTGAACGACGCAACTGAAGGCGTGGACGAGGTCGGCGAAGGGTTGGAGTTCGCGGCCTCGACGGACCAGTAGTAGGTCTCGCCCTGCTGGAAGGTCCCGCCGAAGACGAGCAGGTTCTCGGTCGTGCGGACGATCGGGCCCACGACGATGTTGGTCATGCCCGGATCGGACGCGACCATGACGGTGTACTGGTCGGCATCGGCAGCCGCACCCCAGGTGAACACGAGCGCGGCGCTCGCATCGATACCCGTTGCGCCATCAGCAGGCGACGTCAGGCCGAAGGCGCCGGGGGGATCCTCCGGGGGAGGGGGCGGCGCGAAGGGCGGCTCACCCCAATCGAGCGTGGTCACGCCGGCGCCGATCGGATCGAGGTGATCGCGCAGGCGACTGGTGGACGAACCGCCACCGTTCCATGCGCTGGAGACGCGGCCGTAGAAGGTGAACTGCGGGAAGCACGGGCTCAGCGTGTTCACGCAGCACGCGGTCCCGATGATGCGACCGTTCTGATCGAACAGCGGGGAACCCGAGGATCCACCCTCGATGCCGCCCATGCCGTTGTTGTACTGCACGCGGTGGAACGCTCCGTCGATCTGCGAACCATCAGGCTCGATGCTGATGCGCTTCTCGGCGAGGTTCGGGTGGTGCACGCCGAAGGCATCGGACGCCGACGACGACGAGCGGTTCCAGCCGGCCCAGGTGACGTTCCACGACTCCGGCGGTGTTGCATTGAGCTCGACCAGCGTCGTGTCCGCCGTCGCGTACGTCATCAGGCGAGTGGCGCCGAAGAGCACGTTGGACAGTGATCCGTTGCCGTTCTGCCCACTCTGCGAACCGGTGCGGCAGAAGGAGTTCTGGTAGTTGAAGTACACCGTCATCGAGCTCGCGAAGTTCGTCGCCGAGCAGTGGTTGGCGGTGTAGAAAAGCGGCCGCCCATCCTGGGCGGTGTTGTTGATCATCGAACCCGAGCAGCCCGAGACACCGCTGACGACGTACATCGCCACGGAGCGAATCTGCGGATCCCACGGATCACCCTCGGAGCACTCGACATCGATCTGGCACGCATCCGAGAAGCCGCGCACGGCGTCGGAGCGGTCGGCGAGAATCGACTCGCCGAGGCCAAGGAAGCCGAGGTTGACCTGGAAGACCATGAAGCCGGCTTCGAATGCCGCCCACTCGTCGGCATCGACCTCAGCGTAGAGGTCCATGACCGAGCCCTGGATCATCGGCATCCACAGCTCGCCGCTCGGCTGCTCCTCGACGGAGGTCAGGCCGCGATAGGGCGAGACGCCGTTGGCATCGGTCACGTAGATCGTCGCGCTGTCAGGAAGGTCGAACACCGTGCCGACACTGATGTTGCGAGCATTGTCGCACTCGATCCGCAGACGCCACGCCTTGCGGCCGTTCTCCAGCGCAAAGACCGAGCCGGCGTTGACCGGCGACAGCGCCACGTCGCGGCCGACCGCGAAGTGCGGGGCCTCGTTCCGCTCGCGACGCTCGATCTCGAGCGTACGAAGCGAAGCGATGTCGAGAGAATCGAACGGAATCGTGTCAACGACCTCGTCGGCCAGCAACAGACCCGCATCGACGACCGAAAGCCCGAAGGCCTGCTTCGGCTCCGCCTGCTCCGCAACAACCTGGCCCGAAGCCGCGGCTCCACACAGCGTCGCCGCAAGCACGGCGGAGACGCCCATCACTCCATTACGCATGACTGCTCCCGATTCAGAATCACGCTCAGGGACACGTCTCCGACGCGTCCAGGTCCGAAAAACCATGGTCCGATCACACCCGTACGTCTCCCGGACGAATCGAATGCGACGGTAGTATGGCACGCGCCTCCGATACGGACAACTCCGGTGCTGCGGTTTCGCCCGATTGGCTGATAAAAGCACAACCCCTGCAAAAATGCAGTGCCAATCAAATACCGATCAGTCTTCTCGGGCCTTTACGGTGAGCAGCCGAAGTCCGCAGCGAGGTCCGTAAAGTCGGCGAGGTTCACCGCACCGTCACCCGTGAGGTCACCCTGCGCCCTGGTCGCACCGCTCGGCGTACCGAAGTTGGCCGCCAGCACCGTGAAGTCGGCGAGGTTGGTGGCCCCATCGCCCGTGATGTCGCCGGGGCATGCCGGCGGCGGGGCGAACTGGGTGAGGTCGAGGATCAGATACTCCGAGGCGTCGATGTTGCCATCGCTGTTGACGGACCCTGGGACCTGCATCGCAGGTACCAGCGCGCCGCCGTCGGCAGTCTGGAATGCCCCCACTGCCAGCGCGATCTCGCTGGGCAGACTGCCCAGCTCCTCGGCAAGGTTCAGCGTGCCTTCGAGCACGCCGCCGTTGGTGCCGGTCATGGCCTCGGCCGTGCCGGAGGCGTCGAACCACTGCTCGAAGTCATTCCCATCCTCATCTGCGAGGAAGGCATCCCATTGCGCGATCTGTCCGGCCTTCGCCCAGTTGGCGCTGACCATCGCGCCCGGGGATGCGGCGACGTAGATGAAGTGATCGTTGCCCTCGCCCGCATCGGGCGTCGCCACGTACAGCACATCACCGACGAGATCGACCCACAGGCTCATGCCACCGTTGCTCGCCGCGAGAATCGCACCGGTATCAAGCTGGCCGTCCATCACGAAGCCAGGGTCCGGAGGCGGACTTGCGCCCTCGACGGTGAAATGCCAGTCCTGACCGTTGTTGTTGTCCCACGTTCCTGCGCCATCGTTGAACACCACGTTCAGCTGCGAAGCGGTGCTCTGCACGGGGACCGTAATGGCCCACGCATCGCCGTCCCACGTCATCGCGGGATCCGGTCCGATCGTGGGCATCCAGTTGTCGAAGCCATAGTGCAGGTACACCTGCGCCGCGCTGGCGAGCGGACCACCCGCGGGGTCGTACTCGATCGTCACGTTCTGACCGGCCTGGGCAGGATCGGGCGTGATCTCCACGCCGCCATCGCCACCCCCGCCGGCGGGCGTGTTCTGGCCGACCCAGACATGCTGGATGTCACTGCGCGTCACGTTGCCCGCGCTGTCCACCGCCTCGACGTAGTAGTCGATGAGCACGTCCGTCTGGCCATTGATCATCGCGCCATAGCGATGCGCGCGATACGTCGGCGCCAGGATGTTGCCGGGCGGCGAGACGTCGCTGGACGCCATCACCTCGATGTTCCATGCGCCCACTTCCGCGCCACCGGCATACGTCTCGTTCTGCGTGGACGACAGCGGATTGACGCCATCGACATCGACGCGCCAGTACAGCGTCACCGTCTGCAGACCCGAGACGTCGTACGCGTACGTCCACACCTCGAAGTCCGACGGCTCCGGCGTTGCGCCCCACTCGAATCCGCCGGGATTGTACGGCTCGCGCTGGGGATGGAAGACCGTCGGCCCGAGCGGGTCGGGGTCGCTCGAGGCGCTGATCACGGGGTCGGCATGGACGACCGCCTGATTGCACGCCCGCGTGACATTGCTGTCCCATGGCTCGGGGCTGCCGTCCCAGTACCAGTGATCGCTGGCCTGGCCCGCAAGCAGGAAGTGCCACGCGCGCTCCACGCCGTTGCCCGTGCCGTTGAGCACGTTCTGCATGTTCGGGAAGGGCTGTTCACCTGCGACCGGCGGGTACAGCAGCATGTCCGCGTGGTGCACGCGGTTCTTCGCCGCCGTCATCACGGCCCACGAGTTTCGGTCAGGGCTCCAGCCGCTGCCATCGGGATCGCCGAGCCACTTCTTGAACTCCGGGTCGCCCGCATCCGCGCCCGCCCATGAACCGGACTCAACGTGAATCACGGCGCTGGACGGCACCGGGAAGCGATCCAGGTAATCCTGCACGGTTGTGACGTCGTAGTCAGCGTCGCCGCTGACCCAACTGACCATGTTGTCCCAGTTGTGGTTGTAGTACCCCTCGGAACCGCCGCCGAAGTTGTCGCCGTCGTGATGCAGCACGACGAACATCGGGCGAGCCGGGTCGGTGTTGTACTGCAGGTAGGCGTCCATGACCTGGTCGTACAGGAACGCGCCGTAGCCGCCTCGACCATCCTCATTGCCTTCGTAGCGCGCCGCGGGCACGGCAATCATGCTCGTCAGCGCACCGGAATCAGGATCGACGTGCTGCACCCAGTGCGGCTGGTAGCCGAAGGGCGCGCTCACCTGCGTCGGGGCCCACAGATTCTGCAGCTGGACCCACGCGCCACCGTTGGACGCTGGGTCCGGGTTGATCTGGTCCGCCTTGTTCGGCGGGATCACGCTGCCGCCACTGTTCCACGGGTAGTTCTCGCATGCGCGATCGAAGTGGATGTTGTCGATCAGCGCCCACTCGATGCCTTCCTTCACGAGCGCCGGAATGATGCGCGTGCTGAAGGCGGTCTCCGGCGGGAAGATGCCCTTGGAATACGTCCCGCCACCCGTCCACGTCTGGGCGTAGATGTGCTTGTGCAGGCGAATCTGCATGCGGATATCGCGCTCGTCGATCAGCGGCATGAGCGGGTGGTGATACCCGAAGGCCACCAGATCCAGCCGGCGGTTGCCCAGCGTCGTCAGACGCGACTGTGACTGGTCGTACCAGAAGTCCCAGTTGTTCCACTGCCCGCCATTGACGCCCGCCGCCTCGAGCACGTTGAGGTTCTCGATGAGCGAGCCCGTGAAGCTGACCTGCGCGCCGAGGTGCGGCAGGCTCTGTCCCGAGGCGATCGCATCGTCCGGCCACGAGCGGTAGGGCCCGAGACGCTGGTTGTGCACGTCAACGACGCTGAAGGTGTACCGGCCGTTG
>JBCBTA010000094.1:0-9264 GCA_039818905.1 Planctomycetota bacterium | reverse complement strand
GCCCCGAACCCGACGCGGAGCATCGGTGGGAGCTGTCCGGGAGATCCAGCCATGTCGCGATTACGCATGTTCTCGTTCGTTGCAGCGATGCTTCTCGCTCCGACATCTCGACGAAGACTCCCGGCCCCGCGAATGATGTCGGAGCGAGAAGCATCGCTGCAACGAACGAGAACATGCGTAATCGCGACATGGCTGGATCTCCCGGACAGCTCCCACCGATGCTCCGCGTCGGGTTCGGGGCAAAGGCGTCGCGGCCAAACGCATGTCCCGGAATCCGGCGATTGGACTTACGATAGACGCTTCCGAAGGAGTTTGGCCATGGCATCCAAAGCGCATCAGTTCGGAAGCTCGCATCGCGGAGCACGTCGGTCCGCCGCGGTGCTCATCACGGGTGCCGGGGGTGAGGTCGGGCACGGGCTGATCCGGGCGCTGGCGGCATCGGGCGACATCGACGTCGTCGCGATCGACATCCGGGAGCTGGATCCCGAACTGCGGGCGATGTGCCGCGAGACGTTCGTCGGGGATGTCTGCGATACGTTCCTGCTCGGGCGACTGCTTGCGATGTACGAGATCACGGAGATCTACCACCTGGCGGCGCTGCTCAGCACACGGGCCGAGTACACACCGGAGACGGCCCACGACGTGAATGTCGGCGGCACGCTCAATCTCCTGCGACTCGGCGCCGAGCAGGCTCGCTCGCATGGCAGGCGCGTCAAGTTCATCTACCCGTCATCCATCGCGGTCTACGGCTTGCCGGATCTCGACACCAAGAGCAGTGCAGGTGCGGTGGCGGAGGATGACTTCTGCCGGCCGACCACGATGTACGGCTGCAACAAGCTGTACGCCGAGCAGCTTGGTCGGTACTACGCCAAGCACTACCGCCAGCTCGCCGAGGACCGCGTGTCGGATCTGCTGGACTTCCGATGTGTGCGCTTCCCGGGACTGATCAGCCCCGAGACCTTGCCCTCCGGCGGCACGAGTGACTTCGCGCCCGAGATGATTCACGCTGCGGCTGCGGGTCGGTCGTACGCGTGTTTCGTGCGCCCCGACACGCGCATTCCGTTCATGACCATGGGCGAGGCGATCGACGCGATGCTCCAGCTCGGCGCGGCGGACGAATCGAGCTTGTCGCGCTGCGTCTACAACATCGCGTCATTCAGCCCGACGGCGGGCGAACTGGCCGAATTGGTGCGTGAGCATTTTCCCCAATCGCGCGTCGTGTTCGAGCCGGATGATGCGCGCCAGGGCATCGTCGATACGTGGCCTGCGGATGTGCGCTGCACAGTGGCGCAGTCGGACTGGAACTTCCAGCCGCGATACACCTTGCGCAGTGCGTTTGAAGAGGTCCTCGTTCCACAGATTCGCGCGTTGTATCAGCAGGATTGAGGCGCCCCCATCTCGCGACAGTGCGCGCACCCCACGCCTGGGGGATGCGCACATGTCTTGTGAAACGGCGCGCACAGTCTTGAGTTGAGCAGGTGATTGCCGCACGCTCTGCCGCGTTGTGTGTTGACACGGTTGTGGCGGGAGTATGTGACATGACGATGCGTTCGTGGGTGCAGTGGCTTGTGTTGGCGGTCTTGGTGTGCGCGTCGGCGTCATGTGCAAGTCGGCCGTACGTTCCCGCCGAGCCGATCGAGGTGACGTTCTACGAGAAGCGTGTCGATGCGCTTGCGAAGAAGCTGGACCCTGTCGGGCGCTACCTCGACGAGTGGGGAACGCTGTCGATCGGCGGTTCGCTGTACGACGCGACGGGCGAGGACTATGCGTTCGATCTGAAGGTGACGCCGGACGACTTGTACAAGGCGTCGCGCACGGAGGGCCGATCGCGCTCGGCACAGGTCTTCGCGCTGCTGGCATCCGCGGCGATCGAGGCGAAGCTCGACAAGATGCCCGCCGCCATGGGTGATGATGAGATGCCAGAGGAGCCGGCCGAAGACACGCCGCAGGAGGAGGAGGACTCACAGGCCGGCGACGCGGGCGGAGGCGGCGCGCCTACGACAGCCTCCGACACGGAGACCGACACCAAGGACGAGGAGCCGGAGGAGAGCGAAGACGAATCGGAGAAGAAGACGGATGCCGATGGTCAGGATCCGGTGAGCCCGACGCGTCCGACGACGAACGCTGCCCTCGACAAGGTCGGCGACTTCTCGCCCGTGCAGAAGCTGGCCGAGGGCCCGGTGGAGATGAACCTGCGCCGGCGGCTGCGCCTGACGGCGAGTGACTGGGCGGAACTCGGTGGCCACAAGTTTCTGCTGAATGCAACGAAGCGGAAGCTGGCGGGCAAGTATCGGATTGTGTACCTGCCGTTTACGGTGAGTTGTCAGCCGGGCTGGCGCACATCGGCGGGATATGCGGGACGGATCGATGCGTCGGTCATGTACACGTTTGGTGGGAAGCCGCTGACGGACGACCTGTTCCAGTCGGCGCACCCGATGGTGGTGGGTGTGTACCCGGCGGTGGACAGTCAGGAGCTGAACCTGCGTCACAGTGCGCGGGAGATGTATGCGCTGGCGTTGTCGCTGAAGGTGATCGGCCTGGACGTTGGTGCTGATGCGTTGAAGGAACTGGCGACGCGGCAAGAGTCGGACTCGGAGACGCAAACGGGTCTGTCGGTGATGACGAGTTATACGAATGGCGGACGGAACTTCGGTTTCGAGTTTCGCCCGTCGTTCCAGGCGCTGGTGGACCCGGGGAAGACCAAGAGCAAGGCGGGGTTTGAGCTGCAAGCGACGTCGATTCCGGCGCTGGCGATCGTGGCAGTGTATGAGCCGGATTTGCAGGCGCGCCCGGTGTTCGTGATGCGGAGTATCGTCGAAGAACTGGGTGATCCGGAGAAGCGACGGGCAATCATGGGTCTGTCATCGATGGCAGAACTGTCGTACAAGAGCGGAGCCGAGGAACTGCGGCCCTCGGACGATGAAATCACGTTGACGGCCGACGTACTTCATGCAGTGGGAGAGCAAATATACGAGAACCGCTGGCGCGTCTCGAAGGTGTGGAACGAGATGGACAAGCACGAACATCTCGATGCAGATGCGTATCGGAAGAAGCTCGCGAAGATCACAAAGGAAGAACTCACCACGATCTTCAAGGGACTCGAGTTTGCCAAGCAGATGGAGACTGGGCAGGCTAAGGTGCAGTTCGAGTCTTGCAGCGATGCGCGGGCTACGGCGCTTTCGAACTTCTGGTGGGGCGTGTTGCGCCGTGAAATGGAAGTACGCGAGAGCGTTGGCCCGGGGTTGCAATTGACGATCAGCCATTCGTGGAGTCCGTTGGAAGAACCTGGGAAATGGAGCCCGGGCAGAAAGCCACTCGTGACTGCACCCGAGTCGTATCACAGCAAGTTGAGTGGCCTTGCGCGGCAGGTGATCAGCGAGGGGCAGGCTCTCAAGGGCCAGCTCACGGAGCTTCTTGAGATTCGGCGAGATCAACTCGACGAGGGCGGTTACCTCGATGGCGTTCTCGATCAGCATATGAAGAAGATGGCTCGATATGACGTCGGCAAGTGGGACAGTGGTCCGAGCGGGCGGGCAGAGCAGCGACGAAAGTACGTGAAGGAACTCCGTGGCTGGGAGGACCATGCCCGGGCGGCAACGTTCATTTCTTACGGGAGGACCGTGCAATCGCGTTTGGGAGAGTTGACGGAGCGATCGCGCTACCTGCTCGCGCAGCTCGACAATCCTGATCCGCGGATCACACTCGGCGAGGATTTCTTCACGAAACCGGAGGCCAAGAAGCCCAAGCGTGCGATCTCTGGTGTGACGCCGTCATTCGTCGTCGCGGGGGAGAAGGCCGTGCTCGCGATCGATGGAACGCGTCTTCGAACGGTGTCTGACGACGAGAAGCTCATGCGGTGGGATGTGCATCTGTATGCCGGACCGTCACGAATCTCTTCCCTGGCGATGGAAGTCATCGGGTTCAGCGACGATCGACTCCTTGTCGGTCTGACCGTGCCGCCCTCCATGACAGGATCGATCGGGATTTCGATCGGAGATCGATCGAAGCCCGGCGCACTGATGACATCTCCCATCCCGGTCATCTCCGCTGATGACGCAAAGAAGCGCCAACTCGCAAGCGGCAAGCCCGGTCGCGAGACAGTCCGTGTCAGCCGCGGCGGTGCTGGGTCGTTTGAGGTCAACGTGCCAGCCGGAAAGGACGACGTGGGCTTCAAGCGCATCCTCGATCTGCTGCAAGTCATGCCGCAGGGCAGCGAGGATACCGATGTTCCCTCCGAAGCAATCGTCAAGGCAAGCCTCACGCTGCTGGGACAGTCGGCAGCGAGTCTCGGCCGGGCGAAGGCATCGTTGACGTCCGCCCAGGCGGCGCTGGTGAAGGCGGCTGCGACCGGGCAGGTCGAGGTGGAAGTCCAGTCCGCGCGTGCGGCGACCGCTGGCGCGGTGGCGGCCATCGTCGAGACGGAGAAGGGGATCGCCGACCTTCGCACGAAGATCACCGCGCTGGAGAAGGCGGCGAAGGAGCGCGATGTCACACAGATGCTGACGCTCCAGATCGAGCTCGAGGCTCTGCTGGCCGGGGCACACGGTCTTGCCGCACTGGCGGTGGAGTCCGCGAAGACGGCATCGTCGCGCGTTGGTGCGGCAGCGGAGGCTGCAAACAAGCTCAAGGCCGCGGCGGCGGGTGAGAATGAGGCGCCCGAGGCCAAGGCTGCACGCGAGAAGAGCAATGAGGCGATCAAGAACGTCAAGCTGCACATGCTCGACGCCGCGGGCAGCGTGGATGCCTGCAAAGCGGCGGTCGAGGCGGCCAAGGCGTCCCTGCCGGCGGCGAAGTCAGCGTCATAGCCTTCCCATGGAGCCACCGCTCCCGTGTCGCTAAGGTGATCGGCCCCGGGCATCCCCCTTGTCCGGGATCCCGCATCGGAGTGACCATCGAATGACCGCTGACAGCCAGACCGTTCCCGTCGTGCCGCCGCAGGACAAGTCCATGGAGAAGATCGTGGCGCTGTGCAAGCGCCGGGGCTTCATTTATCCCGCCAGTGAGATCTACGGCGGGATCAACGGCTTCTGGGATTACGGGCCGCTGGGCGCCCTGCTGAAGAACAACCTGCGCGATGCGTGGTGGCGGGACATGGTTCTCACGCCGCCGGATGGGCCGGATGGCCGGCCGCTCCAAATCGTCGGTCTCGACTCCTCGATCATCCAGAACCCCAGAGCGTGGGTCGCGTCAGGGCACGTCGGTGGCTTCAGCGATCCGATGGTCGATTGCCGCGAGACCAAACAGCGGTATCGCGCGGACCACGTCATGGTCGTGCGCGCAGCTGCGGACGGACAGATGTACGCCTTCATGGAAGGTGACGATGAACAGCTCGCGGCGGCCCGCAAGAAGCTCGGCAAGTACGTCAAGCGTGATCTTGCCGACGAGGAGACCGAGGTACTTCCGCTGATGTCGCTGGCGAAGGAGGACTTCGCGCGCGTCGTCGGACCGGGCACCAAGGAACCGGGCACGCTGACCGAGCCGCGTGCCTTCAACCTGATGTTCGAGACCTTCGTGGGTGCGATTCAGGACGACGACGCCAAGGCGTACCTCCGACCGGAGACGGCCCAGGGCATCTTCCTCAACTACAAGAATGTGGTGGACACCATGCGTGTGCGCATGCCCTTCGGCATTGCGCAGGTGGGCAAGGCCTTCCGCAATGAGGTGACGCCTCGCAACTTCATCTTCCGCTCCCGTGAGTTCGAGCAGATGGAGATGGAGTGGTTCTGTCGCCCGGATGAAGCACACCAGTGGTTCGACTTCTGGAAGAACGCCCGCTACGAATGGTGGAAGAGCGTGGGTGTGTCGGGTGACAACCTGATCATGCGCGATCATGACTCCGACGAATTGGCGCACTACGCCAAGGAGGGCGCGGGTACGGCGGACGTCGAGTATCGCTACCCCTTCACCGCGCCGGGCTACGGCGAACTGGAAGGCGTCGCCCACCGAAGCTGCTTCGATCTGACGCAGCACCAGGAGCATGCCGGCGCCAAGATGGAGTACTTCGACCAGGAGCGCAACGACCGCTACGTGCCGCACGTCATCGAGCCGGCCTCGGGCCTGAGCCGCGGCGTGTTGGTGCTGCTGTGCGAGGCCTACACGCCCGACGACAGCCGCGCGAGCAAGGTCTTCATGCGTTTCGATCCGCGGATGGCACCGATCAAGGCTGCCGTGTATCCACTTGTCAACAAGGATGGCATGCCGGAGATCGCCTCCAAGCTGCACGCGGAGCTGCGCGGCAGGTTCGGCCAGCGCGGCCTCGTGGAGTACGACGCCAAGCAGAACATCGGCAAGCGGTACGCCCGGATGGACGAGGCGGGGTGCCCCTTCTGCTTCACCGTCGATGGCGACACCAAGGACGACAACGCCGTCACCGTGCGGCATCGGGATACCCAGCAGCAGGAGCGCATCGGGCTTGATGCCGTCTCCAACTGGCTCGGAGAGCGTCTGGGGCTCTAGAGTGTCGGGTCAGATCTCTCGAGGAGAACGTTCGATGCGCACGTACCTGTTGCTTGTTGTCGCCGCCGCGGTCGCCGCCGCTGGATGCTCGAGGCCCGCAGATCCCGAGACGCAGCCAGAGCCACAGACTGAGCCGGCCGCTGCGTCGGGCACGACGACACCTGAGACCACGGCGGACACCACTGCGCAGGAGCCGGAGGCGGCAGAGCAGGCGCAGCAGGATCGCGTTGATCTCGATGCGCTGATCAACCCGGATCCGAGCCGGAACGTCCCAACGCGTTCCAACGATCGAGCATGGGACCTCGCCGAGGATGGCTACCCGACGGGCCGCTCGACACCGGAAGGCGCCGCCGCGGATCTGACGCGGGCATTCGTCGAGAATGACTTTGAGCAGTTCCTGGCGGTCGCGGTGGAGCCCTTCGGTGAGGGCGAGAGCCTGCAGTGCTACCAGACCTACTACGAGGGTATGGAACCTCGTGTGAAGGTGCCGTTCGTGGATCGCATCGTCGAGATGTACGAGTCGCGTCCTCTGCGCAACCCGGTCGCACAGCCGCTGGCCGAAACGCTGCTCGGAGCCACGGACATCCGCTTCTGCGATGTCGTCTTCGCTCGCCTGACGGGTGCCGAGATGTTGCAGCGGACATTGGTCGTGCAGATGCCCGACGGTGAGTGGCGTGCCATCATCAAGCCGGACTGCTTTCCGGACCTGTTCGAGGGTCTCTTCGATGAGACGGACTCCACCCGCCTGATCGAGCCCGTGACGCAGTAGGTCCGGTCTTCGGCCGCCGCGCGTCGCGATGGCGTTCTTGCTCCGACCCAGCTTGGGAGTAGGCTCCATTCGTCCGGTCTGTTTCGGGACGGAGGAGAGCGATGCGCTTTGAGATTCTGGCGGGGATCCCGCTTTTGTGTGTGTCCGCGGCGTCTGCCGGGGTCCTGTACGACGCCTCGCTGGGCACGCTCCCGGGCGCGCAGGGATGGGACTACCAGGCCAATCCCAACGCCGGCCCCGTGACGCAGTCGGTTGCCGGTGGCGTGCTCACGCTCAACAGCCTCACATCGCGCGGCGATCGGGCGGGGTACAACAGCCGCACGCCTGTCATCGACCCGTCACCCCACCCCGGTGTTCCGACACTCGATCGAACGACGGGGTACACGGTCTCCTTCGATGTGCGCATCGTGCAGGAGGGAAACAACCCCGGGAACGACGCCAACGGCGATGGTATCGGCGACCGCGCGGGCTTCAGTGTCATCGCGCTCAGCTCGGATTTGGTGGGCATCGAGATCGGATTCTGGGAGGACGAAGTCTGGGCCCAGGAGGATGACTCCAGCGCAGCCAACGAACTCTTCACGCACGCCGAGGGATCACCGCTGGATACAACCGCGTCGATCCAGCGCTACCACCTGACGGTGCAGGGATCGACGTACGAACTTCGCCGCGGCGGTGCATTGCTGTTGACTGGACCAGTGCGTGACTACACCAATGCGAGCGGACTGGCCGGACTCGTCTACAACACGCCGAGCTACATCTTCATGGGTGACAACACCGGTTCGGCCGAAGCATCGGTCGAGATGACACTGGTGTCGCTGACGATCCCGCCGCCAACGTTCTGTCCGGGTGACATCAGCGGCGATGGGTCCACCAGCCTGGCGGACTTCGCGCTGCTGGCCAACAACTTCGGCCTGCAGGCCACCGCAACACTCGCTGATGGCGACCTCACGCTCGACGGCGACGTCAGCTTGGCGGACTTCTCCGCGCTGGCCAACGACTTCGGCTGCGCCGGCTGACGGCAGCAGCGCGTGCGGCGTCCGCGCTGCGTGGCGCGACGCCGCGTCGATGGAGCGAGCATGGTCGGTGGAGGCCACTGTCGGCCGCGCTGTGTGCCAGCCGCACAAGCCTCAGTTCATAACGTGCGCACAGTTATGGACTTGGGGAAATCCAATCCCCCGATTCGCGTGGAAAGATACGCAGCCTCAGGTGTTTTCGGACGTCGCGGGCCCGACATCCCGGTCACCCGTCGCCCGGTAGTGCTGCCTGCTGGTCGCGTACTGCTCCGGCGAGACGCGCAGATCAGGCTCGCCGGCGGGTCCGAGTCCATCCCCGGCCTGGTGCTGGCGGTGCAGTTCGCAGAGGAAAGGGACGCACCACTGGCAGCCGGTCCCTGCCCCGAGGCACTCGCTCATCATCGATGCGACCGGTGGGTCCTCACGCTCCAGGAACGAACGCAGCTTGCGCAGCGACACGCGAAAGCACAGGCAGACATGGTCGTCGGGTTCCATGTCTCAAGGATAGAGCTCAGAGCTGGGTCAGGATGTCCACGACGCCCGCCGCGTGTTCGTGCGGCGAGACGTAGTCGGCGACATCCTTGAGGCGCTGATCCGCATTCGCGGGGCAGGCGAAGAAGGCGACGCGTTCACGGATGGCCATGTCGCCGATGGTGTCGCCGATGCCTGCGAGCCGAGACGTGGGAATGCCCGTGTGCGCCACGAAACGGTCGATCCCGGTTGCCTTGCTGATGTGCGCGAGATCGCAGTTGAGGTAGGCGACGGACTGACTGACGCGCAGATCCCAGCCATGCTGCGCGAAGCCGTCGCGGATGGCGGGAGTGATCTCAGGAACGACGGTTGGATCAGGGCTGTACAGCGAGAACATCGCGGTCTTGCCAGGTTCCACCGCGAGCGGGCGATCGCCGAACGTCTGCATGCACCACTGCTGGGCGGATCGGACCATGTCGATGTGCTCGGGTGAGATGGCAGGGTCGAGGTGGAAGTCGTTGTGGCGCGGGTCGTAGAGCCATGCGCCGTTCTCGG
>JBCBTA010000093.1:0-9402 GCA_039818905.1 Planctomycetota bacterium | reverse complement strand
TCAACCTCGCCGGCATGATCACGATGCGCGACCTGGAGCAGCTCAATCGCTATCCCAGCGCATGCAAGGACGCGCGCGGTCGTCTTCGCTGCGGCGCCGCGGTCGGCGTCTTCCAGTACGACCGCGTCGAGGCGCTGATCTCAGCCGAGGTCGATCTGATCGTGGTCGATACCGCCCACGGCCATTCCGACAACGTCATCAACACAGTGCGCGAGATCAAGAAGGCGCACGACATCGAGATCATCGCGGGCAACATCGCGACGACTGAGGGGGCCCAGGCCCTCATCGACGCCGGGGCGGACGCGGTCAAGGTCGGCATCGGCCCGGGCTCCATCTGCACCACGCGCGTGGTGACGGGTGTGGGCGTGCCGCAGATCACCGCGGTGCGCAATGCGGTGGCCGCGGCGGAGCCCGCGGGCGTCCCCGTCATCGCAGATGGCGGCGTGCGGCTGTCGGGCGACATCGCCAAGGCGATCGCCGCCGGTGCATCGACGGTCATGATGGGCGGACTCTTCGCGGGTCTCGACGAGTCGCCCGGCGAAGTCGTGATCAGTGATGGCCGGCGCTACAAGACATACCGCGGCATGGGTTCGGAAGGGGCGATGGGGGCCGGCTCGGCGGACCGCTACGCCCAGGCAGACAAGCTCGCCGCCCAGCGCGGCTCCAAGGATCACGAAGACCTGACCAAGGTGAAGTTCGTGCCCGAGGGCGTCGAGGGACTGGTGCCGTACCGCGGCTCCCTGACCGAGTTCGTGTACCAGATGGTCGGCGGCGTCCGGTCCTCGATGGGCTACTGCGGCTGCGGCACCATCGACGAGATGCGCACCCAGCCCCAGTTCTGCCGCATCACCAACGCATCGATGGTCGAGAGCCATCCGCACGACCTGCGCATCACCAAGGAATCGAGCAACTACATGGTCGAGGTGCGGACGCGCGGGAGATGATCGAAGAGGAGATGCCATGGCAGCCAAACGTGAACGCATCCTGACCGGGACGATCTGGGAAGAGCGCAACGGCTACGCCCGCGCAGTGAAGGTTGGGCCGCACATCTATGTCAGCGGCACGCTGGCGGCAGACGAGGGCGGCAACATCCTGCACCCGGGAGCACCGCACCTCCAGACGCTCGCGGCGCTTGAGAAGATCGAGACCGCCCTCCAGGGATTTGGCGCTTCGCGGACGGACGTCGTGCGTACGCGCATCTACGTCACCAGCATCCGCTCGGAGCAGGAAGTCGGCCGGGCCCACCTCGAGTTCTTCGGCGACCTGATGCCGTGCTGCACCATGGTGGAGGTGTCGCACCTCGCGTCGCCGCTGGCTGAGGTTGAGGTGGAGGTGGATGCGGTGGTGGCGGCGGAGGTGTGACGACGCACGTCGCCGGCGTGGACGGCTGCCGCGGCGGATGGGTCGTGGCGGTGGGGGAGTTGGCGGATGACGCCATCACCAGCGTGCGCATCACGGTGGTGGGTGCACTGCGCGACGTGCTCCACGAATCTGCGGCCCACATCGCGGTGGACATGCCCATCGGCCTGCCGAACGAGGCGGTCCCCGGCGGGCGCAGTGCGGATCGAGCCGCCCGCGCACTGCTGGGCCCACGCAAGAGCAGCGTCTTCTCGCCGCCGGTGCGGGGCGTGCTGGCGTGCGAGGCGTATCAGGACGCGCTGCGCGTCATGCGGGCATCGAGCAGCCACGGCATCGGGCTGACCAAGCAGTGCTGGAACATCGTGCCCAAGATCCGCGAGGTGGACGACCTGCTGCGTCAGGACACGGACGCCCGCGGTCGCATCGTCGAGGCGCATCCGGAAGTGTGCTTCGCCGCGATGGCCGGTGGGCCGATGCAGCATCGCAAGGCGACCACAGCGGGGGACGATGAGCGACGCCGGGCACTGCGTGCTGTGGGCATCGTGATCGACACGGCGGCGCACGCATCACGCGACGTCAAGCCCGACGACATCCTGGACGCGTACGCATGCATGTGGACGGCAGGCCGACGAGCGCGAGGCACTGCCGCGCGCGTGCCTGAATCGGACGAGCGCGACGCTCAGGGCCTGCAGATGACGATCTGGTCGTGATCGCCGCCCTCACACATTGAACAGGAAGTGACACACGTCTCCGTCCTGGATGACGTACTCCTTCCCTTCGATGCGCATCTTGCCGGCCTCACGGATGGCCTTCTCGGTCTTGAACTCGACGAGCTCATCGACGGAGAAGACCTCTGCGCGGATAAAGCCGCGCTCGAAGTCGGTGTGGATGGTGCCGGCGGCCTGCGGCGCCTTGGCGCCCTTCGGGATCGGCCACGCCCGCACTTCCTTGGGGCCTGCGGTGTAGAACTCGTGCAGACCCAGCAGGCGATATGCCCCGCGGGCCACGGCGTCGAGCGCGGGCTCGCTCAGGCCCATGCTCTCGAGCATCTCCATCTTCTCCTCCCCCTCCAGTTCGGAGAGTTCGGACTCGATGCGCGCGCACACGGGGACGACCTCATTGCCCTCTTCCGCCGCCCGCTCGCGGACACGCTGGGCAAGATCGCCCTCACCTGACACGTCGTCCTCATCGACGTTGGCGATGTACAGCACGCGCTTGGCGCTGAGCAAGCCCAGGCCCTTGAGGACGCGCTGCGACTCCGCATCACCGAAATCGCCCGCCTCGATGGCGCCGCGGGCGGGCTTGCCCTCGGCGATCGAAGGCTGCAGCGCCTTGAGCACGCGATGACGGGCCACGGCTTCGGGGTCCTTGCCCTTGGCGGCGCGCTCGGCCTTGGGCAGGGCGGACTCGATCGTCTCGAGGTCAGCGAGGATCAGCTCGGTCTCGATCACTTCGATGTCGCGGATCGGATCGACCGAGCCGGAGACGTGTGTCACGTCCTCACCGCCCGGGGCCTTGTCGAAGCAGCGGACGACGTGACAGATGGCGTCCACCTCGCGGATGTGGCTGAGGAACTTGTTGCCGAGTCCCTCACCCTTGCTTGCGCCCTCGACCAGTCCGGCGATGTCCACCAGCCGCAGTGGTGCGGGGACGACCTTCTGTGTCGGGATGAACTCGGTGATGGTGTGCAGGCGCGGATCGGGCACGGTCACCATGCCGACGTTGGGCTCGATGGTGGCGAACGGGTAGTTCGCTGCCACGGCGCCCGCGGCGGTGAGCGCGTTGAAGAGCGTGGACTTGCCGACGTTGGGGAGACCGACGATGCCTGCTTCCATGGGACGGGTGATCCGACTGGGGGTGTGCTGCGGGTTCGAACGCGGGCGGATGGTAGTCAGTCGGCGGCGGGCAGGGGACGCCAGGCGTCATCGGCGCCTGTCGCCAGCGTCAGCCGTCGCAGGTAGCGATCCCGCGGGACCTCGATGGCGCCGAATCGTGCCACGTGGTCGGTGACCATCTGGGTATCGAAGAGCTGATAGCCGCAGGCTTCGAGATGCCGCACGAGCAGCACGAGGCACACCTTGCTGGCGTCGGAGCCGTCCAGCGGGTGGCGCGAGCCGTCGTCGAGTCGCGGCTGCGGGATGCAGAACATCGACTCACCGAAGAAGGCCGCCCCGATTGACACGCCGTAGATCCCCCCGACGAGCGCATGGGTGCCGGTGTCGGGTTCCTGCAGCCATGCTTCCAGGCTGTGGGCGTGGCCCGCCCGATGCAGCGCGCCGTACCACGCGATGAGCGTGTCGTTGATCCAGCTGGGATCGCCGTCGGCCCGAGGCAGGGAGCAGCCGTGCATCACCTCTTCAAAGGCGCTGTCGGTGCGGATGGTGAATCGCCCGCGTCGGATCTCCCGATCAACGGAGCGCGGCACGTGCAGGCCATCGCGAGCAGACAGCGGCAGGATGCCACGGGGATCGGCGGAGTAGAACTCGATGGCGCCGGTGCGGTGATCGGCCATCGGAAACGCGCCCATGCGATACGCATGCAGCAGACCTTCGATGAGTGCCTGCTCGTCGGCATCGCCTCGGCGTGCGCGCACCTATGCGCCCTCGACGGCCTCGAGGATGAGGTGGATCACCGCGAGGTGCGCTTCCTGGATGTGCTCGGTCTCCTGGCTGTCGATGACGAGTGCGTGATCGCACAATTCCGCCGCGGGGCCGCCCCCCTTGCCGAGAAGTCCGATGGTCGTCACGCCGCGCACCCGTGCCATCTCCAGCGCGAGCGTGATGTTGCGGCTGCGTCCGCTGGTCGAGAGGGCGACGAGCACGTCGCCGCTGCGTCCGAGTGCGTCGATTTGCCGGGCGAAGACGCGGTCGAAGGTGAAGTCGTTGGCGATGCAGGTGATGGCGGTGGAATCGGCACAGAGGCAGACGCCGGCACGGGGCGGGCGGTCGAGCTTGTAGCGCCCGATGAGCTCCTCGGCGAGGTGCATCGCCTCGGCGGCCGAGCCCCCGTTGCCGCAGGTGTAGATCGTGCCCCCGGCGTCCAGCGCGGATCGGATGGTTTCGGCGACGGTGACGATGGCCTGGGCCTGCTCGCGGACGCCGGCGATGACCGAGGCGGACCGCTCCAGGCGGGCGGTGACGAAATCTGCATCGAAGGACGACATGCGGGCAGTGTCGCACGGGAGGCGCGAAGAGGCCAGAGGGGGTGTCGATTCAGGAGAAACCCGACCGATCGGCACGCATCGATGTGAAGGCTACAATCCTCCCTTCGTCCGAACGCGGTCCGTTTTCGCGTTTGGCAGCACGTCGAATCCGTCAATGCCGATGCAGGATGCATCGTGCGGGGGTGTAGCTCAGTTGGTAGAGCATCGGCCTTTTAAGCCGCTGGTCCAGGGTTCGAGTCCCTGCGCCCCCACTGCACTGCTGTCGCCCATCGTCGTGGTGCATGCGAACTTCGCCGATGGTGCGCTCCACATCTGGGGTGAGTGTGCACCTGGCAGTGAGGACGCGGCGCAGCACTCTTCCGAGCCAGACACAGTCGCAACTCATCCGGGCGTCGCGCCGCCGGACGTTCTGCACGACGTGATGCGCGAGCTTGGCGTTGACTTCGGCGCGATCGAGCAGTCGGCCATTCAGGTGCGCCTGCCGGCCACAGGTGGTCTGCCGCTGCCCAGTCCGAAGCTGGCCCACTGGTCCGGCCACGACGCCCACGACACCGTGGGCGCCGTCCTCGAGCCGTGGACGGTTGCGACGGCGCGCATTGCACCGAACGACGTGCCGCGCGTGTTGTCGGAGTTGGAGGACCTCGGTCGTCGAGCCGAGGCCATGCTGTTCGAGGAGAGCTCGGGGCATGAGCGCGAGCAGGCGACGCATGCCGTGGCCGGTGAGTCGATTCGCTTCTTCGCCGTCGCCGCACGCTTCGCGCAGGCGTTGCTCGCCGAGGAGCGCTTCGTGCCGACGATCATTCAGGAGCGGGAAGGACCGCTGCGCGGCGCCTGGGAGCCGTGGCTGCACGACGAGGCGATTGCCGAGCGGACCAGCCTGCTGCTGGCCGGCATGCCGCCGATCGCACGGGCGGTGGAGGATGAGCACGCGCACGATGCCGCGTCCGTGCTGCACGGATTTCTGTGCTCGATCGTCGATGCCCAGAGCCGGCGGGCGCTCGGCGCCGAGCAGATGGAAGAGGCGATCGAGGACTGGGAGGTCGATGGCGATCCGCACGTCGGCTGGCTGAGCGGACTGCTCGGCACCAGCGACGATGTGCTCGCTCCCGCCCCCGCGCGTGCCGACATGGTGCGCTCGGTGCGCCAGTGGCTCGGCGGTCTCGACGAGCGAGGCGGTGAGACGCCCTGGCGCCTGGCGCTGCGGCTCAACGAGCCGGTGACGGCCGAAGCCCTGCCGCAGTTCTCCGATGGTGCCGATCTTGAGTGGCTGCTGTCGTTCCATCTGCAGTCGCTGGAGAACGATCGCCTGATCGTGGACGCAGAGGATGTCTGGGCGTTGCGCGGCGACTCGGCGTCGGTGGACGGGCATCGCATCGACTCGCCGCAGGAACTGCTGCTGGCGGAGCTTGGCCGGGCGTCACGTCTGTACAAACCGCTCGAGAGCGCGATGGAAGAGGCGTCGCCGATCGAACTGGAGCTCTCGACGACCAAGGCGTACCAGTTCCTGCGCGAGGTCGCGCCGATCCTGATGGAGCAGGGCATCGGTGTGATCGTCCCGGAGTGGTGGGACTCGCCCTCGGCGCGACTGGGCGCACGCCTGAGCTTGTCGGACGAGTCGGAGCAGGCCGAGTCCGGCACGGGGTCGGCACCGAGCGGCATCGGCGAAGCGCGGCTTGGTCTCAACGCACTGGTGAGCTACCAGTGGCGCCTCGCGGTGGGGGACAGCCCACTGTCGCTGGAGGACTTCGAGCGCATCGCGGCCCAGCGCGCGCCGCTGGTGCACATCGACGGCAAGTGGGTCGAGATCCGGCGTGAGGACATCGATCAGGCCTTGGCATTCATTCGCGAGAATCCCGGTGGCGAGATGCGCGTCGGCGACGCGCTTCGCATGGCGTATGCGACCGACCTCGGCGGCGGCGCGATCAGTGTGCTCGGCGTCGATGCTGAGGGTTGGGTCGCCGATCTGCTTGATCGCGATGCGGGCGGCAAGAGCTTCGAGATGCTCGAGCCGCCGGCCCGATTCCACGGCACGCTGCGTCCATATCAGCTCAAGGGCCTGTCATGGCTCGTCTTCCTCGACAGGCTCGGCCTTGGCCCCTGCCTCGCCGACGACATGGGCCTCGGTAAGACGATTCAACTGCTCGCGCTGCTGGTGCACGAGCGCGAGGAAGCCCAGCGGGCTGCCGGGCAGACCAATGGCGAGGCGACGGGGACCGATCTCGGCATCGAGCCGACGCTGATCATCGTGCCGATGTCGATCGTCGGGAACTGGGTCCGCGAGGTGAAGCGCTTCGCGCCGGAATTGAAGGTGCTGGTGCACCACGGCGTCGAGCGGCTGCAGGGCGACTCGTTCTTCAAGACGGCGACCTCCAGCGACATCGTCGTCACGACCTACGCCCTGGCCAACCGCGACCGCGAACTGCTCGAGTGCCTGAAGTGGCGCCGCGTTGTGCTGGATGAAGCGCAGAACATCAAGAACCCGTCGGCCAAGCAGAGCCAGGCGGTGCGCGCGCTCGACACCACCCGCCGCGTCGCGCTGACCGGTACGCCGCTGGAGAATCGCCTCAGCGAACTGTGGTCGATCATCGACTTCTGCAATCCCGGCTTCCTCGGAACAGCGGGCGAGTTCCGGCGCACCTTCAGCGTGCCTGTCGAGCGCTACCGCGACAAGCATCGCGCGCAGCAGCTGCGACAGCTGGTGCGCCCGTTCATCCTGCGTCGTCTCAAGACGGACCCGACGGTCATCAGCGATCTGCCCGAGAAGCTGGAGACCAAGGAGTTCTGCCGCCTCAGCAGCGAGCAGGCAGAGATGTACGAATCGTGCGTCAAGTCGATGCTGGGCGAGGTCGAGAAGAGCGAGGGCATTCGCCGCCGCGGCGTGGTGCTGACGACGCTCATCCGGCTCAAGCAGATCTGCAATCACCCCGGTCTGGTCGCGCGCGATCAGGACGAGGCGGCGGCCGGCGCGACAGCCGCGGCTCCGACGCGCTCGGGCAAGTGCATCCGTCTGCTGGAAATGCTCGACGAGGTCATCGCATCCGGCGATCAGGCGCTCGTCTTCACGCAGTTCCGTCAGATGGGCCATCTGCTGGCGAGCATGGTGCGCCACGCATTCGACCGCGAAGCCCTGTTCCTGCATGGCGGCACGCCGCAGAAGCAGCGTGAGAAGATGATCGATCGCTTCCAGAAGGGCGACGGCACCACGCCGGTGTTCATCCTGTCGCTCAAGGCCGGTGGCGTCGGTCTGAACCTGACCGCGGCGTCGCACGTGTTCCACTTCGATCGCTGGTGGAACCCGGCGGTGGAGAACCAGGCGACGGACCGTGCGTTCCGCATCGGGCAGACCAAGACGGTGAACGTGCACAAGTTCGTCGTCTCGGGCACGCTGGAGGAGCGCATCGATCAGATGATCGAGAGCAAGATCGCGCTGGCCGAGGATGTCATCGGTTCGGGCGAGGATTGGCTGACGGAACTGGATGTCACGGCATTGCGCGAGGCGCTGGAGCTTCGCCCCGACGCCGTGGCCGAGGATTGACGGAGAGGACCTGCGCGTGGTGGATCCCGGTTTCAGCAAGCGTCCGGCGAAGTACGCCGATCGCCCGCGACGCGTTCGCGGCGGGCGGAAGCTGCGCCCGGGCAACTGGCCGGAGCGCCTCGGCTCCCATGCGTCCGATCTCTTTCGCATCATGGCCCCGCTCGCGTCGCCCCTGGCGTGGGAGGAAGGCCTCGACTACGCCCAGCGTGGTCAGACGCGCTCCATGCAGATCGGCCCCGGGCAGGTCTCGGCGTCCATCCAGGGCCGCGCGTCACGCGCGTACACCACGATCCTCCGCTTCCCGACGTTCACGCACGAGCAGTGGGAGCTGATCGTCGATCAGGCGCTGGAGCAGGCAATCTTCGGAGCCAAGCTGCTCTCGGGCGAGATCCCGCCCAACGTGGATGAGCTCTTCAGCCCCTGCGGCGTGCATCTGCTGCCGCGCGCCGACGAGATCACCGGCGAATGCTCGTGTGAGGATGAGGAGCGCTGGTGCAAGCACCTGTGCTGCGCTGCGCAGTTCCTGGTGGACGACATCGACGCCGACCCCTTCCTCTTGTTCACGCTCCGCGGCATGCCGGGGGAGGACCTGATCGAACGCATCCGCCAGCGCCGCGAGGTGATGGGGGATGGCGGCAGCGGTCCGACGCGCGCCAGCGCCGTGCGCCGCTTCGTGCCCGGCGCCGAAGCGCCGTCACGCGAGCTGGAGACGTGCGTCGATGACTTCTGGGAGGCGGGCCCCGAACTCGATCTGGTCGAGACACCCTTGCGCAGGCCGGACGTGCCGCACCCGCTGCTGCGCCGGTTGGGACCGACCCCATTCAGCGAAGGCAAGTTCCCGCTGGTGGGCCTGCTGGCGACGTGCTACGCGACGATCAGTGATGCGGTGGTCAGAGAGAGGTCCTAACGAACTGCACCGAATGCGGGAATTGCTGCACCACCATGTTCGCCTGCATCATCAGGCTCCGCGGTTGGAGAGCTTTCTTCTGGCCGAAAAGTAGCCCGTCGGCTGCGCCGTACAGGAGCAACGGGTGATGGGCCTAAGGTGGCTTCACGACCACCACTACTGGAGTTTCGGTCCTGAAGGCCCTCTGTAATCGCGAGACATAGCTCACGAACAACGACATCAATGGAGCGCATCGAGTCGTCGTTGCCGGGGATTGCGATATCGGCAAGTTCGGGGTTTCCGTCGGAGTCGATCAGGCAGATCGTCGGGATGCCGAGCTTGCGCGCTTCCTGAAGGGCGTTGCCTTCGCGTCGCGTATCGATGACGACGAGGCAGCCCGGCAGCTTCTCCATGTTGCGGATGCCGTCGAGGTTGCGCTTGATCTTGCGCATCTCGCGG
>JBCBTA010000092.1:0-9413 GCA_039818905.1 Planctomycetota bacterium | reverse complement strand
GATGTCCCGGTGCATCTCCATGACGAGCGGCTGACCAGCGCCGAGGCCGACTGGGCGATGGCCGGGAGCGGCCTGTCTCACAAGCAGAAGAAGTCGAGGCGCGATGCGCTGGCCGCGGCGGCGATGCTGCGGGACTTCCTTGCGACCCGGTAGTTGGTGTCCGCACGTCTCAATCGCAGCCTGTCTCAAGGAGACGGAGAAAGACAGCGACGTCGAGGAAGTCAACGCCGAGGGTGCCGTCGATGTCTGCCTGTGGGTCATTCGCATTGATGGCGGTGACGAAGTCGAGCACATCGAACTGGTTCACGAGATCGTCATTGTTGAAGTCCGCCGCACAGTTTGCCGGAGCGAGTAGGCAGAAGGCGAGGTCGTCGCTCTCGGTCGTCATGTCCATCCCGTTGAAATCATCGATCAGCAAACCGTCGCCCACTCCGGGTGCTGCAACGGCCCAGGCGAAGACACAACCTGTCGGTGCGGGGGCGACACGGGTGACCGTGATCCAGCCTTCTTCCGGGAGCTGCAAGAAGCCCTGGAATGGGATGTCGATCTGAAGCAGAGCCAATCCACCGGGGTAATTGCCCGCGGGGAGGATGCGCTCTGGCGTGACGGTTGCGGTACGCGTGAAGAGAGGCGAGGAGCCGGGGGTGCCGACGTCGTCGGCATAGATGGCGACCTCGACATCGAACGCCACTTCGACACACTCCTCGAAGTCGAGCGCGGTCGCCTGGAAGCCCCACACACGGACACCGGGCGAGAGGAGGCCTGGCTCATCGAGGACAAAGTTGTCGGCCACGACAACGGCGATCTCATTGTCGCTGAGGTACCCGATCTGGCCTGGGGCCGATGCGGCGTCCACGGGCGGCTGCGCGTAGAGCGAGTTGGGCGGGCATGTGGCCGGGTTGGTGGGCTGGCCGCCAACGCAGATGCTGAGACCATTCACAAGGCTCAGCGGACCCGAGGCGGTCAGCGTGCCGTCGGCCGCACGTGCTTCAAAGAAGTTGTTGCTGTTGAAGATGCGCGACTCCAGCCATCCGAACACGACTTCGACGCCCGGATCGTCCGGGGTGACATCGCGTATGCCGATCCATGCTTCAGGTGGCAACGCGATCGGTGTCGTGAAGAGCGCATCCAGACGGACAAGGGGGAGTGGACTGGGCAAGTCGCCGATGAGGTCGAACGTCGTGTCCACGATGGTGGTGGTGAACGGTTGCACAAAGAACGCAAACTGCTCTCCGATCGCGCCATCGACGTTTCGGTGGATCGAGACTTCAAGCATCACATGAGGCGGGACGTCGGAGGGCTCAGTGGACGCAACACCTTCGGCGAAGACGCCCCAGATGCTGAGGGCATCAAGCGCGGTCGGGTTGGGAAGCTCGACGAGTTGGAACAGCTTCTGTGACTGACCGTTGTCAAAGCTCGAGTCTGCAATTGGGCGAAAGGAGCCAAAGTCAGATGTCGCTGGCGGAAGTGCGAAGAGTGAACTCGTTTCGCAGAATTGCAGCGGTTTGCCTGTGATTCGCAAATTGTCGATGAAGATGTTCTCGTCGGCGGCGCTGTTGTCTACCTGGAAGAGAATGGAGAAGTCACCACCGTCAACGATCGCCGGTTCCAGTCCGATGGAAACGGGGCGCCAGTTGTCGGAGCCATCATCGGGTACACCGATGGTGGTGAGATTCGCCGCGCTGCGGTTGGACAGGACGAACTCTGTTCCATTGGAGTCGAGGTAGACGACCCGGAAACTGTCGAGTGTTTCGTAGGTGGTGCTGTTGACCCACAGATCGAAGGACAGCCTGCGCAGGGAGAAGTCTGACGGCATCGATCCTGGCGACCACGCCATGGTGATAAGGCCATCGGCGTCGTTGAACTCGAAGTTGTGCTCAGAGCCTGCCGCGACGGGGGCGCCACCTGGTGCGACGTCAGGTGCGTTCGGTCCGGCGAAGGCGTTGACGCCAATGAAGTCCTGCGTATCGAATGCCCCGCTGTTCGGCCCCTCTGTGCCGCGGGTTGACGTCCACCAGGAGAAGATCTCCGGGTCGCCGGGTTCTGCAGTTCGCGAACCGCTGTTGGTGAGGGGCTGAAGAACGCTGCCCGCTGGGAATCGGTCGGTATTCTCTGCGCCGCTTGGGTCGAGGGCGTTGAAATCTTGCTCGAAGAGCGTGATGGTCTGGCCGGTTGCGTGTCCTGCGATCACGAGAAGCGTGATCAGCGCAGGGATGCACGAGCGCAGCATGAACCCGGACATAGTGAGGTCTCCTCTCTCAGCTCCTGAAGTTATGAAGATAACACGGGTGGTTGCCGGTGCTCATTGGAAGTGCCGAGGAGCTGTGACCATTCACCGAGCCTGAGCGCTGGCGAGGCCATGGGGGCTCTGGGAGGCCATTTGAGACGGCCTGCAGGTGTGTTCCTACCGTTGGGGGTCATGTCGGAGGAGCCGTTCGGGCTGCTGCCGGTATTGACGTGGGCAAGGAGGTCTGCCATGTGGCGCGGAATGTGGGCGGTGATGGGTGTGCTGGTACTGACGGTGATGGCGTGGGCCGAGGCGCCTCCGACGTTCCAGGACGCCGAGTCGATGCTGGATGCGCTGGAGCAGGCCGATCGTGGCATGACGACCTTCGCATCGAGCATTGTGTACGACCGGCGCTTCATGCTGCAGGATGACCGGCATGTGCGCACCGGCAAGCTGTACTTCCAAGTGCGCGGCTCGGACGGTGATCGGCTCGTGCGCGCCTTTGGCGTCCATTTCGATCATCTGCTCATCGACAACGTCAACCGTGAGGAACGCTCCGCGTGGATCTTCGATGGAGAATGGCTGGTCGAGAAGCGCTTTGCGCAGAAGCAGTACGTCGCTCGACAGATCGCACGGCCGGGCCAGCGTCTCGATCCGCTCCGGCTTGGGCAGGGCAGACTGCCGCTGCCCATCGGCCAACGCAAAGTGGACATCCTCGCGCGCTACGACGTGCGCCTGCTGCCACCGGAGGATGGTTTCGAGCCAGATGATCCCGCGACCGCGAACTACGCGGCGTTCGTGGCGGATGCGCAGCAGCTGGAGCTGACCCCGAAGCCTGGCATGGGCGAAGACCAGTTCCGCACGATCCGCCTGTGGTACGGACGGCTGGCCGACGGCCGCCTGGTGCCAAAGCTGTCGCGCACCATCGATCGCAAGGGTGACGAGGTCTTCGTGCAGCTCATCGGACCCCGGATCAACGAGCCGCTCCCGGAGGGCGTGACGGACATTACCCGCCCGGCCCACGGCACCGGATGGGACGTGCAGATAGAGCGGGGCCGGTTTGAGTCCGATGACAGTGATGACGTCGGCAGTGACAAGGAGCCGTCCTGATGCGCATACAGCTGCTCGCCCTGACCATTGGTGTCCTGGCAGCGTCCGCCTTCGCGTCGGACGTCGATCCATTTGCGACATGGCGCGATTCGGTGCCGTTCCCCGAAGAACTCGCTGCCGGTGATCCCGCAGACGCTGCGAGGGGTGATCTGGAAGCGCCGGAGCCGCTGCCGGGCGTGCTGCGGGCCATCGAGCTTGGCTATCTCACCGACGAGGAGCGAGCGGAGCGACGCATCTTCCATGGGCTGTGGCTCGAGTCCGATCTCGACCGGCCGTCACGCCGAGCGGACGCCGCCCTGATCCTGGGCATCTTCGACGACACCTCGCTCGATGATCCGAGCGTGGACGTCGAGGTGCGCGCAGAAGCCCGCGTGCGCCGCGGCGATCTGCAGGAGGCGCTGGATCTGCTGCAGGGCGTCGAGTCGATGCGAGCATCGCGCCTGCGGGCCGAGGCGCTGGAGGGGCTTGGTCGATTCGACGACGCGGAGGAGGAACTGGCGCCGATCGTCACGGACACCGACGAGCAGTCACTCGACGATGCGCTGGTGTTGACGGAGTTCGCGCGGGCTCTTGTCGTCTGGGGACGGCTGCGCGGCGAGCCAGCGGCGCACTACCAGCGTATCACCGGCGTGCTCACGCGGGCTCATCAGCGGATCGATCGACTGTCGTGGCCTGCGCTGCTCGCGGAAGCCGAACTGCTGTTCACCAAGCACAACGCCCGGGAGGGAACGGAAGCAGCGCTGGAGGTGCTGACGCGCAACCCAAGCTCGGCAGGTGCGTACCGCCTTCTCGGTGAGTGGGCGGTCAACACCTTCGACTTCGAACGGGCGGATGTCATCGCCGACCGGCTCGACAGCATGGCCCGGCGCCTTGGTGATGAGGACGCCACGCATCCCTACGGCGACCTCATTCGTGCCCGCGCCAGGCTTCGGCTGAGCGATGCTCCCCTTGCCGAGGCCCTGCTCGGCCCGACCCTGCGCAAGTATCCGCGCATGCGCGAAGCATTGGCGCTGTGGTGCGGCGCGCGCGCCACCCGGTACGACTTCGATCGGCTGGATGCCATGCTCGACGCCTTCGATGTGCTGTCGCCCAACTCGGCCGAGGCGTACTACGTGGCCGGCAACGCGCTCTCCGAAGATCGTCAGTACGAGTCCGCTGCGGCGTATCTCGCCATTGCGCACGAGCGTCGGCCGCGCTGGCCTGAGCCGCTGATCGAGCGCGGCTTGATGGAATTGCAGTCGGGACGTGATCAGGCAGCCCTGGCCGCGCTGACCAAGGCGGTCGAGCTTGATCCGTTCAACAGCCGCGCGGTGAACAGTCTGCAGCTCATCGAGGAGCTGCTGACATACGACACGGTCGAGAGTGAGCACTTCATTGTGCGCTATCGCCCGGGTGTTGATGCGGTGATGGCGCGGGAGATGCTCGCGGATCTTGAGGAGATGCACGACGTCGTCGTCGATGCGATGGGCTTCGAGCCGGAGCGCAAGACGCTGATCGAGCTGATGCCCGATCACGAGTGGTTCGCGGTGCGCATCACCGGCATGACGCGCATTCACACCATCGCCGCATCGACCGGGCCCGTCGTGGCGATGGAAGCCCCGAAGATCGGCAAGAAGCATGAGGGTGAGTACGACTGGGTGCGGGTCGTGCGGCACGAATACACGCACACCGTCACGCTGGCCCGCACCAACAACCGGATTCCGATCTGGTTCACGGAAGCTGCGGCTGTCACGATGGAGCTGGCCCCGCGCGACTTCAATCGCAGTTCGATGCTCGCCGAGATGCTGCGGACCGATGGGCTTCTGGCGTACGACGAGCTGAACACGTCATTTGTGCGCCCGAAGGAGCCGCACCACCGTTCGCTGGCGTACGCGCAGTCGGCGTGGATCTGGGAGTACATCGTGCATCGGTGGGGTTCCGAGGCGCCGCTGGAGATGATGGATGCGTATGCCGCGGGCGTGCGTGAGCTCGATGTGATTCCGACTGTGCTCGGTCTTCCCGTCGCCGAGTTCATGGACGACTTCAAGGCGTGGGCCCGCGGCGAGGTGGCGTCATGGGGCCTGAGCCCAAGCCCGACGATCTCCGAGCTTCGGCTCGAGGAGACGCTTGCGGATGATGAGTTGCGTGATGGCGTGCTGACGTCGCTCAGTGACTTCGCGCAGTCGGTCGGCATCGCGACGACGATCGGCGGCGGGCCGGAGCCGATGGACCTCAAGCTGATCGATCTGACACCGGAGCTGCTCGACTTCTGGTCCGTCGTCCACCCTGATCACCCGCAGATTCTGCGTCTGCGCATCGAGGAGGAGTCGCGCTACACGCCCGACGGACGCCCCGACGAGGGCATGATCTCGCTGCTGGAGCGGTATGCCGCGGCGTGCCCGGTCGATGACATGCCGCGTCGTCACCTGGCCCGGCTGTACCTGCGTTCGGATCAGCCTGAGAAGGCGATCGAGCACCTCGAGTTTCTTGATGTGCGTGAGACGCAGAGTGAGGCGTACGCCGTCGAGCTGGCCAAGCGGTACGCGGCGATCGGCGCGTGGGAGCAGGCCCAGGCCAAGGCCGAGCGGGCCACGCGTGTTGCGCCCTTCGATGCGGGCAACCGCGAGCTCGCGGCGGCAATGGCGCTCAAGGTGCAGGACTTCGAGGCGGCCGAGCGACACATCATGGCGTTGGTCGATCTCGAGCCGCAGCGCGACAGGCATCGCCAGCGACTCGAGGCATTGCGGTCACTGCGTGAACGCAGCGGCTGAGGGGTCGCCAACGAAAAACGCCCGCTGCGGCGGTGTGCCGGAGCGGGCGTTGGTCGAAACGGGTCAGTCAGGTGCGTGCGTCAGCGTGCTGCGACGCGTGCGGGATCCTCGTCGGCCTCGGTCTCGGGTTCCACAACGTGGACGCCGTTGGACGGGGCCTGCTCATCACCGATGGTGACGGGCGTGGTGGAGAAGTGCAGTCGCGCCTCGGAGCTCTCGTACAGGTTCTTGCTGACCTGCTCGGCTTCGATCATGGTGCGAGCACGGTCTTCGTAGCTGGTGGTCTCGCGGTCGTTGGTCAGTGACTCGAGACGAGCCTCCTGCTCGGCGCGGATCTTGTTGATGCGGTTGCGGACCTGGTCGATGCTGGCGACTTCGAAGCGCTCGTACTTGTCGATGGTCTTCTGACGCTTCTCGGTCATGTCGATGAGCTTCTCGTTGCGCTCGATCATGGCGATCTCGGCATCGAGCTGCCAGAGCTGTGCCTGCAACTCGGCCCGCTCGGTCTCGAGCTTGGCCAGCAGTTCACCCAGACGCTGCTCCTGATCCTGCAGGAGGTTGATGTTGCGTCCGGCCTGCTCGGCACGCTGCGAGTAGGCGGTGATGGTGCCGTTGATCTGCGCGGCCTTGGCGTACGCCTCATCGAATGAGAGCGTCTGGCCATCGAAGCGAACGCGGATGGTCTGATAGGGCTGATCGGCGCGAACCTGCTCGGCACGATCGATCAAGTCGGTGCATGCGTCGCGATCCTGCATCGCCATCTCGACGACGCGTTGCGCAACGGCCTGCTCATCGGCGAGCTGCTGCACCTGGTTGCGAACGTCGTGAAGCTCCGAACGCACCTCGGCGATGCGCTTGGGGTACTTGGCCTCGAGATCGCGAAGGTTCTGACGCAAGGCAACGGGGTCGCCGATCGCATCATCGATCTGCGTCACGACGTGATGGCGAGCCTGCGAGAACAGGGCGCCGACACGATGCGGGCCGGCGATGAGAACCGCTGTTCCCGTCGCCAGACCACCGATCACCACAACACGGGTCAGGGTCTTGACGATTGCCATCGTTGGTGTCCTTTCGACTTCCGGCGGCCGCCGTGGAATGCGTGAGTCGCCCTTCGACTCCCAGACGCGTTTCGCGGCCTCGACAAGTGATTGGGCGAGCGGCCCGCCGGATTTCACGATTCGGAGAGGAATCCGGAGCGTTCGGGGTGGTTTGGCGGCTGTTCGAGGCCCGCAGATGGAGCCGCGGGACGTGCGAGGCCGATCGGGAGGCTTATCCTGTGGCTGGGGCGGGTTCTCCGCCCTCGGGAGGCGCGATGCTCAACTCCATGACGACCAGCTTTGTGAACCGGCTGCGGGCCCGGGATGCCTCGGCGTGGTTCGAGCTCTGGGAGGTCTTCGGGCCGGTCCTCGAGTCACAGCTCGCCAAGTGGGGGCGCGGCCGCATCGGCAACGAGACGGTGCGCGATCTCTCACAGGAGACGCTGGCGGCGCTTTCGGACTCGATCGATCGCTACGACCCTGCTCGTGGGGCACGTTTTTCCACGTGGCTCCTGGCCATCGCCAAACACACGCTGGGCGACGAGATCGATCGGCGCATGGCCCAGAAGCGAGGCAGCGGGAAGAAGGCTGCGTCGCTCGAGGAGGCGTGGATGGCACAGTCGGGCGCCACCTCGCCAGGCGGCGAGTACGAGGCGGCGGTCTTCCGGGCCAAGGTGTGTGCCGCCATCCGAGCCGTGGAGCGCGAGTGCGAATTCTCCGACTTCTCGGTCTACCAGATGCGCGTGCTCGACGGTCAGAGCGGCAAGGAGGTCGCCGAGGCCATCGGCACCAGCGAGCCGACCGTGAGCCGCCGGCTGTCCAAGGTCCGTGAGATGGTGCGGACACGCCTGGGCGAGATCATCGCCACCTACTCGTTCACGGAGGAGGAACTGGCGGAGCCGGAACGAAACGGATTGACGCTGAGCCCCAACAAGTCCGAGGACGCCCTCTTCGATGAAGCCATTGCCGAGCTGTACCACCGAGAGATGGAGGCACGGCGGAAGGAGGCGTCGGAGACGGACGAGCGACGGTAAGGCTCATGGCTGAGTCAGTGCGTCGCGGGAGGTAGGCAAGATGGCTGGCGGCGTTGGAATCCTGGGCGTTCTGGTCGTGCTCTTCGGCGTGGCGGTGGCAATCATCGTCCTCGTCCTGTGCATCCCGCCGTTCTTCCGACTGCTCGGTTGGATCTTCAAGGCGATCGGGGCCGTGTTCGTGCACATCGGTCGCTTCGTCGGCGGCATGTTCGGGGACACGCTGCGCGCTATCGGTGCCGTGCTGACCGCACTCGTCTTCGTTCCGCTGGTCGTGCTGAACATCGTCATCGGGCGATGGAGCGCGTCGGCGCACTTTGGCCGAGCCCTCAAGCGTGAGATCAGCGTGCTCGGCCACTGCACGTATCGCGTCTTCGTCGGTCACCCGGCGCGGTTCCTGCTGCTCGACTCGGTCCTCGAAGGCATCGAGCAGCGCGTGCCCGAGGCGATCGCGCGTGCACCGGGCTCCGACACGCCGTCGCGGCGCACCGGGAAGTTCCCGGGCTACGAGATCATCGGCTCGCTCAAGGGCGGCGGCTCCGGCGGGCGTCTGTACGTCGCCGACCCCGATGAAATGAAGCGCGCGGCGTTCGCCCGCACCGGTGCGGACGATGTCGCGCAGGTCGTCATCAAGTCCTTCTCCGTGCATGACGGTTCGAGCCTGCCGCAGATCATCCGCGAGAGTCGTGCGCTGGAAGCCGCCCGCAAGCTGAACCTGATCCTCGATCACGAGTTGACCGAGGAGCGGTTCTTCTACGTCATGCCGTACGTCCCCGGCGAAGATCTCTCGACGGTGACGACCAAGCTGCATGCCGATGCCGGCAGCGGCGGGCTGGACGACTTCCGTCTCCGCGAGGGGCTGGGCTATGTGTGCGATCTGCTGGAGACGCTGCAGCGCTATCACAGCGGCGGTCTGTGGCACAAGGACATCAAGCCGGACAACATCATCGTGAGTCACAACGCAGCCCATCTGGTCGATCTCGGCCTGGTGACGCCGCTGCGCTCGGCAATGACGCTGACGACCCATGGCACGGAGTACTTCCGTGATCCCGAGATGGTGCGCCTGGCCCTGCGCGGCGTGAAGGTGCACGAAGTCGATGGCGTGAAGTTTGACATCTACGGCGCGGGTGCGGTGCTCTTCTCCGTCGTCGAGAACTCCTTCCCGGCGCATGGCGGGCTCAGCCAGCTGACGCGGCGCTGCCCCGAAGCGATCCGCTGGATTATCCGGCGTTCGATGACGGATTTGAACAAGCGGTAT
>JBCBTA010000091.1:0-9449 GCA_039818905.1 Planctomycetota bacterium | reverse complement strand
GGCCATGCGGGCCGCCTGATGCCCCTGCAATCCCGATGCGGGCTGCCGGTTGCCTCGGCGGGGGGGACATGCCATAATCCCCGGCTCGCTCGGCCCCACGGTGGGTGGCCGAACCGTATTGGATTTTGGAGTGTTCCATGGCTCACTCGCTTTCGGCGAAGAAGCGGATTCGTCAGAACATCAAGTCGCGCGCCCGCAACCGTTGGCGCAAGACCGCTCTGCGGACTTCGGTCAAGGAGTTCGAGGAGCGTGTGCTCCATGGCACGCAGGACGAGGCCAAGGCCGCGTTCCACAAGGCCTGCCGCCTGCTCGACAAGAGCGCGGGCAAGGGCGTGATCCATCGGAACACCGCGGCCCGCAAGAAGTCGCGCCTCGCCAGCCGCCTCAAGGCGATGGCTGCCTGAGACCGGCGCCGACGCGCCACTCTGCATCACATCGGATGTGACCAGCGCCCCGGAATCGGGGCGTTGTTTGTGCGCACGCCCACGGCGGCACGGCGCTGCGATACGCTGCATCACGCATGACCGAACAGGCGGCATCAGCGTTGGACCTCGGCGCGGGGGCCGAACACCGATATGCCCGGCTGTCCATGCGCCCGCTGCACATCCTGCTCTTCCTGGTGCCCTTCATCGCCGCGTACGAAGTCGGCTCGCTGCTCTTCCTCGTCGGCGAGGGCGGCACCGCCGAGACGATCCGAGCACATCGCATCCTCTCGGAGGTCTTCGCGTGGTTTGGCGCGGGCGGGCTGCATCTGCCCGCGGCCCTGACGGTCGCCGTGCTGCTCATATGGCAGTTCCTCTCGGGGGACAGGTGGACCGTCTCGTGGCGCGTCCTACCCCTGATGATGGCCGAGTGCATCGCGTGGACCCTGCCTCTGCTTGTTCTTGGGCTGCTGCTGGTGAGCGTGCTCGGGATCAACACCCAGGCCGCGGCTGCCGTGACCGACGACGTCGCGCGCGGATTGGGGGCGGATCTGACGATCGCCATCGGCGCCGGGGTCTACGAGGAACTGCTGTTCCGCATGGTCGGCATTGGCCTGGTGCACATGATCGCGGTCGATCTCTTCCGGCTGCGGGATACGCCGGGGCAGGTCGTCTCCGTCATCGTGACGTCCCTGGCCTTCGCCCTGTATCACGACGTGGCGGGTGCGGCGGGGGGCGGCAGCATCGATTGGCTGCACCTGTCGTACTACTTCCTGGCGGGCGTGGCCTTCGGCGTGATCTATCTGCTCCGGGGCTTCGGCATCGCCGTGGGCGTGCACGCGCTGTACGACGTGGTGGTCCTCGTCCGGCCGTTCAGCTGACGCCGATGCCCTAGAATCCTCGCATGGTCAGAAAGCCGTCCACGAAGACGATCGAGGTGGTCGAGCCCATCGGGCTGCGCGTGCTCATCCGGAAGGATGAGGACAAGAAGCAGACCCGCTCGGGCATCCATCTCCCGGACAAGATCGAGATTCCCACGCTGACCGGGCGTGTGGTCGCGGTATCGCTGCAGGTGGAGAACGACGAGAACTTCCCCATCCGTCAGTACGACCGCATCCTCTTCAACCCGAAGCACGCCATTCCGGTGGACTTCGAGGGCGACAACCGCCTCTTCGTCATCCCGGTTGAGGATGTCGTCGCGGTCTTCCGTCGCGATGGCGAGGCGGATGACGCCTGAGGCTTCGGCGCTGCTGCAGGATCTGGCGACCTTGCCCGACCCGCTGCACCTACCAGACCCGCCCGCAGGTGGCGAGGCGGTCGCACTGCGCCCGCCCGGCTCCAAGAGCCTGACGAACCGGGCCCTGCCGCTGGCCGCGCTCGCCAGTGGTCGGTCGCGGCTCACCGGTGCCCTCACCGATGCCGACGACGCCCAGCGCATGATCGAGGCCCTGCGGACACTCGGCGCGTCGATCGACGAGACATCACCCGGAACGCTCATCATCGATGGCGTCGCCGGTGCGTTTCCCCATGGCGGCGAGCTGTTTCTCAACAACGCAGGCACGGCGACCCGCTTCCTCACCGCCTTCGCATGCCTCGCCCGGCAGCCCGTCGTCATCGACGGCAACGAGCGGATGCGCCAGCGTCCCATCGGTGAGCTGGTCGAACTGCTGCGCGCGATCGATGTCGAGGTCGAGGAGACCGGCGAAGCAGGGTTCGTGCCGCTGCGGATTCAGCCGGCGCGTCCGGCGGGTGGCGTCATCGATGTCGCGACGACGCTCTCCAGCCAGTACGTCTCCGCGCTGCTCATGCTGGCGCCGTGGACGGAGCGCGGCATCGAGATTCGATTCGTCGATACGCCGACGAGCCCGTCGTACGTGCGCATGACCGTCGGCCTGCTCGAGCGCCTCGGCGCATCGCGGGTCGAGATCGAAGGAGATCCACCGACACGCGTCTTCGTCGGTCCCGGTCCGCTGGACGCCTGCACGCTCGACGTGGAGCCGGACGCCAGCGGCGCGACGTACGTCTGGGCGGCCGGCGCCCTGTCGCCGGGGCGGCAGGTCACCGTCGAAGGGATCGATGGCGACAGCCTGCAGGGTGATGCGCACTTTGTTGACCTGCTCGAGCAGATGGGCGCCCGCGTCGAGCGACGTGCAGGTGCGATCACCGTCGAGGGACCGGCCAGGCTCCGTGGCATCGACGCTGATCTCACGCTGATGCCGGATGCCGCGATGACGCTGGCGATGGTCGCGGTGGTCGCGGACGGACCGACGCGGATGCGCGGCTTGCAGACGCTGCGGGTCAAGGAGACCGACCGTATCGCCGCGCTGCAGACCGAACTCGGGCGCATCGGTGTGGCGGTCGAGGTCTTCGGCGACGGCCGTGAAGAGGGCGTCGTCATCCACCCACCGGCGGATGGTCTCGGGGTCGAGCCCGTCGCCTTCGACACGTACGACGATCACCGGATGGCGATGTCATTGAGTCTGCTGGCGTTGCGCAGGACGAATGTCCAGATTCGCGATCCGGGCTGTGTTGCCAAGACCTACCCCGGATACTGGTCGGATTTCGCCCGGATGTGGGGCGGGTGATACTGTTGCCGCCATGAAGTGCTTCTGGCGATATGCCGGTCGGATGTTCCACTATCGCGCGCGACTCTTCCTCGCGCTGCTGATGGCGTTTCTGTCGGCATTCGTTCTTGGCACGGGCATCATCGCCCTCGTGCCCATCCTGAACAACATCTTCGATGAAGAGGGCACGACGCTCCCGGCGCTGATCACGAGGTACGCTGAGAAGTACAGCGTCGAAGTGCCACAGGGATTCCTCGATGTCCTCCCGCAGGGGCAGTTCGGAGCCGTGGTGGCGCTGGCGAGCGTCATCGGCGTTCTCTCGATCCTGGGAGCGACCGCAAACTTTCTGCATCAGTACTTCTCACTGACGCTCTCGCTGCGCACCGTCGCCGACATCCGCCGCTCGGCGTTTCATCGGCTGCTGCATCAGCCGCTCGGATCAATCATCGGCAGTCATGGTTCCGATCAGATCAGTCGCGTCATCAGTGACACCAACATGTTGGGGCGCGGTTTTGAAGGTCTGACAAACAAGGCGGTCGCGCAGGTGACGCGCGGCTTCGTTCTGCTCGTCGTGGCCTGTGTTCTGAATCTGTGGTTGACGCTGGTGACGATTCTGGTCGCTCCGATCGTCTCGATCATCATCCGCAAGCTCGGGAAGCGCATTCGGCGCGCATCGCGCGCGGCGATGCGCAAGCAGGGCAAGCTGCTCGGCGTTGCCAACGAAGTCCTGCACGGATTCCGCGTCATCAAGGTGCACGCGGCTGAGTCCGCCGAGATCGGGCGCTTTACCCGCATCAATGAAGAAGTCGTCAGCGAGCAGTTGCGGGCCCGCACGGCACGTGCCCTGGCCGGTCCGGTGATGGAGCTGCTGGCGATCATCGTGCTCGGCAGCCTTGCCGTGATCGCGGCCAAACCGCTCATCGATCGTGTCATCGATCCCGGGGTCTTCTTCGTTGCTCTCGGAGCCCTCGCCGGCGCCGGCCAGAGTCTTCGCCCACTCAACATGGTGATCCAGGATCTGCACGTCGCCGACGCCGCAGCTGGGCGCATCGACGAGTTGATCAAGCAGCCCCTCGAGGACGAAGGCGATCGCCGCAAGCCTGCCCTGCCGCGGCATGCGCGCTCGGTCACCTTCGAGGATGTGACCTTCCGGTATGCCGGGGCTGATGTTGATGCGCTGGCGAGCGTGTCGCTGGAGGTGACCGCCGGAGAGTCCATCGCCATCGTCGGCACCAACGGCTCGGGCAAGACGACACTGCTGTCGCTCGTGCCGCGGCTGTACGATCCGGATCAAGGCAGGGTGTGCATCGATGGCACCGACCTGCGGACGGGCTCGCTGCGCAGCTTGCGCCGACAGATCGGTGTCGTGACGCAGGAGACCGTCATCTTCCGCGGCACGGTCGCCAGCAACATTGCATACGCCTTGCCGCCGCACCGCACTTCGCATGAAGCGATTGTGGACGCCGCCAAGCGGGCCCATGCGCACGACTTCATCAGCAAGCTGCCGGACGGCTACGACACCAAGGTGGGCGATCAGGGGCTGACACTCTCGGGTGGTCAGCGCCAGCGGATCGCCATCGCCCGCGCGGTCATCCGGGATCCCGCCATTCTGCTGATGGACGAGGCGACCAGCATGATCGATGCCGAGAGCGAGCGGCTGATCTCCGACGCCATCAGCGACTTCGGGGCCGGGCGGACGTGCATGATCGTGGCCCACCGCCTCAGCACGGTGGTCAAGTGCGACCGGATCGTGGTGATGGACGCCGGGCGCATCGTTGACATCGGGCCCCACGACGCCCTGGTGGAGCGGTGTGCGCTGTACCGGCAGATCGCTCAGCACCAGTTGCAGCCCGCCACCGCCTGATCCCGGGCGATTGCAGGGTGTTGTCTCCTCGGCCGCGATGGCGCGCTACCATCTCCGCCATGGCCATTCCACGTGTCGCCATCGTCGGACGCCCCAACGTGGGCAAGAGTTCCCTCCTGAACCTCATGGCTCGGGAGCGGGTGTCGATCGTCGATGCCATGCCCGGCGTCACGCGAGACCGCGTCACGACGCTCATCGAGATCACCGGTCCGCTCAAGACCGAGGAGCCACGGCTCGTCGAGGTGACGGACACCGGTGGTTACGGCGTGTACGTCGCAGAGGGCGCCCGCTTTGATGATGCCGGGGCGGATCTGCAGCAGCTCACTGGTCACATCGAGTCGCAAATCGCGCAGGCCGTGGAGCGGGCCGACCTGATTCTCTTCGTGATCGATGCACAGTCCGGCGTGACTGCGCTGGACGAGACGGTCGCCAAGCTGCTGCGCGAGCGGGCCATGGGCGGTGCCCGCAAGGGCTCGGACGCCCCGACGCCCAAGCTCAGCGTGCAGGTGGTGGCCAACAAGGTTGATGCAGACAACTGGGAGGCGTTCGCTCTGGAGGCGTCCGCGCTCGGCTTTGGCGAGCCGTGGATGGTGTCAGCGAAGACCAACTTTCGCCGTCGCGAGTTCATGGAGCGGCTGTACGAAGCCCTGCCAGACACGCCGCGCGAGGAGCGCGAGTCGGCTGAGCCTGAGATGCGCATCGCGCTGGTCGGCCGGCGCAACGCCGGCAAGAGCACGTTCGTCAACGCTCTCGCCGGTGAGGAGCGGTGCATCGTCTCGGAGATCGCCGGCACCACGCGTGATGCCATCGACGTGCGCTTCGAGATCGGCGGGCGGCGACTGATGGCGATCGACACCGCCGGCGTCCGTAAGAAGACGAAGTTCCACGAGCAGGTCGAGTTCTTCGCCCTGCATCGCATGCAGCAGTCGGTCCGCCGTGCCGACGTCGTGCTGCTGTGCATCGATGCGACGCTCGACCTCTCCGGTATCGACAAGCGGCTGGGAGCGGCGATCGCGGCTGAGCACAAGCCCTGCCTGATCGTCGTGACCAAGTGGGATCTCGCCGAGGGCCGCAAGAATCGCAAGGGCAAGCCCATCTCGCCCCAGGACTACCTGGAGTACCTGCAGAAGGAACTGCCGGGGCTGGCCTTCGCGCCCATCGTCTTCTCGGCGGCGGTCGATCGCGTCGGGCTGGAGGAGGTGGTCGAGGTCGCCTTCGAGATGTTCGATCAGGCCCGCCAGCGTGTCGGCACCGGCGAGCTCAACGCGATCATCCGCGGCATCCTGGAAGAGCGCGGCCCCACCAGCAAGCTCGGCAAGCAGGCCAAGATTCTGTTCGTGTCACAGGTGACGACCAACCCGCCCACCATCGTCATGGTGGTCAACCATCCGGATCTCTTCACTCCAGGGTACGAGCGCTATCTGCTCAACCGACTGCGCGAGCGCACGCCGTTCACGGAGATCCCCATCCGGCTGATCATCCGGGAGCGCAAGCGCGCGAAGCTGGCTGATCTGCTCAGTGGCGAGCATGCCAAGCGCAAGCGTGGCGATACGAGTGTCGGAGGTGATCTGCTTGGCGCCGTCGATGACGAGGACATCTTCGTCCCGCCGTCACGTCAGCCGAACAAGCGAAGCTGACAGGCTCAGGCGGCGAGGTCGCCGAAGTCCGGGTGCTCGTTGTCACCCTCGTCGTGATCAACCTCGAAGCCGGGCCATCCGTCCGTGTCCTTGTGCCGGTTGTGGATGCTCACGACACGGGCCAGCTGCTCGGTGAACAGCTCGCGCATGATGTGCAGCTCGTTGATCACGCGATCCTCGAAGGGCGAGCGGCGATCTCGGAACAGCGCGATCACGGCGAGGCACTCGCCCTCATGCTGACATGAGAAGACTGTCGCCTCGGAGCCATCCAGCCAGTCGGCGCCATCGCCGATCCACCGCGCCATCTCGCCGTCCGGACCGACGCGGCGAAGCTCGGTCTCGTTCTCGAAGGCCGGTGGAATCAGGTCGGCCAGATGGTCCAGCAGGACGTCGGCCGTCTCTTTGGGGATGTCGTAGTTGACGTACGCACCGAGGCTGTAGTCCTCATGCCCCGTCGGCAGGAAGACCGCGGCGTTGGTGGGGCCGGTGCGCGTCAGCAGGTACTCCAGCGTGATGCGCAGCAGCGCCTCGACGTCCAGCTCCATGCGGATGAGCGAGTTGAACTCCTCGGCAACGCCGACGTGCTTGGGTCGCGTCGTCTCGATCTCGGTGACATCCTCGTGCTCATCGTCGTGGGCCCGCTCCATCTCGGCCTGGCGCGACGCGTTCAGACGGCGGCAAAGGCGCTGCAGGCGCTCGACGCGCCGGTCCTCGCGCCGGATCTGGGATGCCTGCTCGATCGCGATCGCGAGACGCTGAAGCAGCTCATCGGGGTCGATCGGCTTGCGCAGCAGGTCGATCGCGCCGACGCGCATCGCCTGCACGCCAAGCGCGACGGTCGGGCGCGTCGTGGTCATGATGGTTCGGGTCGGCCGGCCCTCGGAGGCCGTGTCCCGCACGAGTGCGAAGGCGTCGTCATCGCGGGCGCCGCGGACTTCGACGAGCAGAACATCGAAGTCCTCGCGCTCGAGAAGCGCCCGGGCGTCGTCCGTGCTGCAGACCGTCTGGAATGACACCGGCAGATCGCTCAGCAGATGCTGCATCGATCGGCGATGCTCAATATCGCTATCGACGCACAGCACGCGCGCCTCGCGGACGGCTCCCAGGCCGTGGCCGAGCGGCTGCTCGTTCTGCTCCCCACCTGCATCGCGATTGTCCATCATCTCTCTCCACCTCGGATGCCCTCACGCTGCGAGGGCCGTCTCCGTGTCTCCAACTGTCCATCGCCACGCGTCGAGAACGATTCGCGCCTGCGTGCCTTCACCCGGCGTGCTCGTCAACTCGAGCGTTCCGCCGTGCATGTCCACCAACCGTCGTGCCTTCGCGAGGCCAAGCCCCGTCCGGCGTCCTGCTTCCTTGTCCGAGAAGAACGGATCGAATGCATGTTCGAGCGTTCGACTCGACATCCCGATGCCATCGTCGGTCACTGCAATGGAGAGTCGGTCATCGCGCGGGTCGATGTGAACGCGAACCTCGATCCGAGAGCGAGGACGCGATTGGATCGCGTTGAGCACGAGTTCTGTGACGGCCAGGCGAACATGGTCGGGATCGATACTGGCCGGCGGAATCCGCGCGTCGAAGATCGGCACGATCGGGCTATCGGACACCACCAGGCCCTTGATGTTCCTGGCCTCCTGTCGCGCCCGTCGTCCTGCCTGCGAGATCGCCCGCATGATCAGTTGCGGCAGGTTCGTCCGACGGCGTTGCGGCCGCGGCGGGTTCGCGAAGAAGTGCAGACCCGAGATCAGATCGCTCAGCCGCTCGGAGGCCTGCACCATGGTGCGGACCAGCGGGGCTTCCTCGGTGTTGCGCAGGCGAATCCCCAGAACCTGGGCGTTTCCGCTGATCACCGTCAGCGGGTTGTTCATCTCGTGGGCCGCACCTGCCGCAAGCTCGGCCAGTCGCCGGTGTGATGATGCTTCGACGAGCTCCGCGTGCGCCTCGGACAGCGCAGCGTTGGCGCTGGCGAGCTGCTCGGCCATGTGACGGGCGCCGTCATGCTGGGCCGCCGCGGCGATCGCGCCGGACCACGCCGCCGTCACCCCCGCAAGGGCGGCGCGATCGAGAGGAAGATCCGTCTCCGAGGGCTCGTGCAGCAGCGCCGCGGCAGAGCCCGGGGGGACGCGCATCGACAGGAGGCGCAACCGCTCGGCGTCGTACCCGTCGGGCAGCTCATCGCCGATCAGTGTCATCAGCGGAACTGCGCCGGCTTCGATGCCCTGGCCACCATCGAAAGACTCGGCCAGGCCAACGAGGTCGCCGGAGCAGCGTGATGCACCGGTGGGGCGACCGGTCGCGTCGAAGGTGTGCAGTTCGATGGACTCTTCCGCCCGGCGCTGCCACAGGATGCACGGCACGCGTCCACCCAGCAGTCGCTGTCCGGACTGCGCGAGCGCCTCGAGCGTCCGTCCGAGGCCACTGCTGCTTCGCACCGCTTCGTGGAATGCACCGATCTCGCGCAGCGATCGCTGTGCGGCGTCCGCACCGGTGCTGCGACGGCGCATCATCTCGTGCAGACGGCCCAGCTCGGAGTTGGCCTCGCCGATTGCACTCAGCAGCAGGGAGGGATCGTGCTCGCTGTGCAGACCCAGCGCCGCGGCTCGGGCCTCGAGACGCTGCTGCAGTTCGATGGATGTCCGATCGACATCGAAGGGCTCCAGGCCACAGTCGATGCAGAGCTGGCGGAAGTCGGTCGTCGGGCTGTAGCGACCGGAGAACCCGATGTGCATGGAGCGCACCAGCTCCGATGCCGCGATGATCACGCGGATCAGCGGGCGGTGCGGCACATCGGGAAGATGGGCGGGCGGGTGTGCGCACAGCCACATCGCGTCCTGAACGGCAAAGGGCAGACCCCATCGCTCAGCGAGGCGCTTGCCGGCGGCACGATGGTCGATGCCAATGATCTCTCGCTCGACTTCCGCGATGTCCGTGCGCCGGTTGCGGCTGATCTCCACCACGCGCG
>JBCBTA010000090.1:0-9461 GCA_039818905.1 Planctomycetota bacterium | reverse complement strand
CGAAGGGCTCGACCTTCCCGAGGTCTCGCTCGTGTGCATCCTCGATGCCGACAAGACGGGCTTCCTGCGCAGTCCGACGAGTCTCGTGCAGACGATCGGGCGTGCCGCACGCAACGTCAACGGCCGCGTCATCCTCTACGCCGATGAGATCACACCGGCGATGAAGGAGGCGATGGACGAGACAGAGCGCCGCCGCGAGAAGCAGCAGGCCTACAACGAGGCAAATGACATCACGCCGGCGACCATCATCAAGGCGGTGCGCCAGGGCATCGAGTCGGAGCTGAAGGCTCGCAAGACGGCCCGCAAGGCGCTGAGTTCCAGCGAGCCGGCATACGACGCAAGCGAACTCCTGGACATGCTGCACGACGAGATGCTGACCGCCGCCCAGCAACTCGATTTCGAACGTGCCGCCGAGCTGCGCGATCAGCTCGAGGCACTCAAGAGCAATCCCGCCATGCTCGAGGGCGACGAGAAGATCCGACTCTCCGAGCTGGAGGACGCGGTCGGCAAGGGCGAAAAGCGCGGCAAGAAGCCAGGCATGCCCGGCACACGCTCGGGCAAGGCCGCGCGGCGACGCAAGCGCTAGCTGGTGCGCCGTCGCCCGCCAGTGCGGTACCCTGTGCCCATGGAGCAGCACAACGACGTTGCGGTCGCGAATGCGGATTTCGTGGGTGGCCCGCCCGATGAGTTCGATCGACTCGGACGCGAGCAGCTCGGCGTGCTGCTGGACCACGGCCTGACCTTCGAATCACGCCTCCTCGACGTCGGCTGCGGTGCGCTGCGTGGCGGGCGGTGGGTCATTCCCCTGCTCGATCCCGGGCACTACTGCGGCATCGAGCCGCAGCCGCACATGGTGGAACGCGGACTGCGCGAATTCGTCTCCGATGGCATCGTGGAGCTGAAGCAGCCGCGGTTTGATTACAACGACCAGTTCGACTTCTCCGTCTTCGGCGTCGAGTTCACGCACTTCATCGCCCGCTCGGTCTGGTCGCACACCAGCAAGCAGCAGATTGAGCTCATGCTCGATGGCGTCGCAGCCCACGGCACGTCGGACTGCGTCTGTCTCGCCAGCTTCTGCCCCGCCGGGCTCTTTGGCGCGGGCGACTACAAGGGCGACGGATGGATCGGCAAGAGTCACGAGTCCACCGAGGGCGGCATCGTGCGGCATAGCCTTGGCTGGATCCGCAAAGCCGCGGCGGCCCGTGGACTGCAGGCCGACATCGTGCGCACGCGCCGCGTCGTTCGCGGACAGCCCTGGTGCATCGTGACCCGTGGGTAGATCGGGAGCCTGCCTTATGTGGAAGTGCTGGTGGCTGACCCTGTGCGCACTGACTTCGGCTGCTGCCGCGCACGCAGATGACGCAGTGGTCATCGACGACGCCGCGGCGGCACAGCGCACGTTCGCGGCGAAGATGCTCGATGCTGCCAGCGAACCGGAGAAGAACCTCGTTCTTTCGCCGCTGAGCATGCACACCGTGCTGGCCATGGTGCTCGAAGGCGCCGCCGGGGAGACGGCGACGGAGATGGCGACGGCGCTCGCCCTCCCTTCGCCGACTGCAGCGCCAGCCATCGGTCACCTCAACTCCACTCTCGCATCCGACGGCGATCAGGCGGGCCCAATCGTGGCGACGGCCAATCGCGTCTGGGTCGATGTGCGCGAACAGCTCCTGCCGGGGTTCGAGCAGTCGCTGTCGGAGCATTTCGAGTCCGCCGCGGCCACCGTCGATACGTCGATTGCCGACGAGGCTGCCGCCACGATCAATGCGTGGATCGAGGACAACACCAACGGGCGCATCAAGAACCTGCTGACACCGGACGTCGTCCGCGATGCCGCGCTCATCCTGACCAACGCCGTGTGGTTCAAGGGGACGTGGGCGGAGCAGTTCGACCCGGAGCGCACACGGACATCTCCCTTCGCGCTTCTCGATGGGACCAGCGTCGATGTCCCGATCATGCGCAGCACATCGCGGCGTCTTCCGGTGGTGTTTGGCGAGACATTCCAGGCGTTCGAACTCGCCTACGTCGGCGAGACGATGACGATGCTCGTCGTCGTGCCGGCGCCGGGGCAGCTTGAGCCGATGACCGATGCACTTGCTGCAGATGCTCCCGACGACGGTGAGATGCTGCTCGACCAGATCGTTGCCGACCTGCAGCCGCAGGAGGTGATCGTGGGTCTGCCGCGATTCGAGGCACGGGTCAAGCTCGATGCGCGGGCGGCGCTCCAGGCGCTTGGCATGCGCATGGTCTTCACGAGCGACGCTGACCTGTCGAAGATGGTGGTCAACGGTGCGGGTCGTCTGTCGCTGGGTCCCGTGGTGCACGAAGCATGGATCCGGGTGGATGAAGAAGGCACCGAGGCGGCCGGCGCGACTGGCGCCATCGTGGCCCGCAGCTCGATCCGACGTGAGATCATCGCGGACAGGCCCTTTCTGTTCTTCGTTCGCGATGTCTCGAGCGGTGCGATCCTCTTCGCCGGTCGGATCGTTGACCCGCGATGAGCGCACTGCAGGACATGCAGGGCGCCGCCACGTTCGATTCGACCCGGGTCTACCGCTACTCCCTGCTCCGGGTGTGGAATGACGACGCCCCCCGCTGCTGTTTCGTCGCGCTCAATCCGTCCACCGCGGATGCCCAGTCCAACGACCCCACGGTTCGGCGCTGCATCGGCTACGCGCAGGACTGGGGCTATGGCTCGCTCGAGGTGGTGAACATCTTCTCGCTCCGATCCACCGATCCTGCAGTGCTGCGCACCCACCCCGACCCCGTCGGACCCGGCAACGATCGAGCGATCCGGCGTGCTGCGAGCCGGGCAGCGCTGGTGGTGGCGGCGTGGGGCAGTCACGGCACGATCGGCGATCGTGATGCGCGCGTCCTGCGGCTCCTCCGCGCTGTCTGCACCCCGATGGCGCTGGCCCTGACCGCGGCGGGACAGCCGCGGCACCCACTGTATCTGCGCGCTGACCTGCGGCCCGCTCCGCTCTGAGAGCAGTAGGATGGGCGGCATGGCACGTGCGTTGTTTCGAGTCCTGATGGTGTGCTTCTGGATCCTGATCGGTGCTCCGATCGGACTCGCGCAGACGAGCCCGATGGATATGGGCGTGCCCGAGGTGGCGCCAGCGACACCGATGCAGAGCGAGCCGAGCCTCGGCATCATCGAACCGAAGCTCTTCTTCCGCAGTCTCGAGCAGGATGCTCAGGCATGGGAGAACGGTGACCAGCGCATCCCCGCGATGCTGCTCCGCTATCTGCCGGAGTCGGAACGCAGTGCGTTGGACGATGCAGGTGTGCGGCTGGCACTACGTGTCGCCCGAGCCATCCGTGAACTCGGCCCCGACCTCGACCCATTGCGCGGCGACCTTCCCGGTGATCTGGAGTACCGCCGCTTCCGGACGCATCCGCAGACGCTCGAACCGATCGTCATTCGGCTGGTCAAGGATCAGACGGGCGCTTGGCGGCTGGGCGAGCAGACCGTGCGCACGCTGCTGGAGGTCGATCAGCAGCTGTACCCACAGCTGTCCGCCCGCATCTTCCGATCGCTCGGGATGGACCCGCTGGTGGACAATGGCGTGCTCGGGATGCGCTACGACCAGTGGATCAGCCTGCTCGCGATCCTGATCGTCGCGGTGATGCTCGATCTGATTGTGCGCTCGCTGGTGATCTTCATCGCCCGCCGCTTCATCAAGCGCGACGAGGACAATCGAACCGCGTCCGACACCGGGTCCCTGCTGCGACGAGCCGGCAAACCTTTTGGCCTGATGGCCGGCGGCTGGTTCACGTATCTCGCCATCCCCGTGGTCGGCGTCCCTGCTGTGGCCGAGGGCGTGCTGCTCGTGGCTGCCAAGGTCTTCGCGCTGTTCGCCCTGCTGTGGGCGTCCTTCCGCGTGGTCGATCTCGTCGGCGAATTCCTGGAGCGGCGCGCCGCGGCGACATCGACGCGCGTGGACGATGTTCTCGTCCCACTCATCCGCAAGGCGTTGAAGGTCTTCATGCTCGCCTTCGGGCTGATCTTCATCGCCGAGTCGCTGTCGCTCCCCATTGCATCGCTGGTAGCCGGCTTCGGCATCGCCGGTGCGGCCGTGGCGTTCGCATCGAAGGATACGATCGAGAATCTGTTCGGCTCCATCGCCGTCATCCTCGATCGGCCCTTCCATGTCGGAGACTGGGTCCAGATCAACGACGTCGAGGGCATCGTCGAGGAACTCGGCTTCCGCTCGACACGCATCCGCACCTTCTACAACTCGCTGGTGACCGTGCCGAACGCCACGCTAGTGCGCACGACGGTTGACAACTATGGCATGCGGCGCTTCCGGCGCTTCAAGCAGACGTTGAACGTTACCTACGACACGCCACCGGACACCATCGAGGCGTTCTGCGAGGGCATTCGCGAGCTGATCCGTCAGCACCCGCACACGCGCAAGGACTTCTTCGAGGTCCACATGAATCAGTTCGGCGCGCACAGCCTCGACATCCTCCTGTACATGTTCTTTCAGGTGCCGGACTGGTCCGTCGAGCTGCGCGAGCGCCATCGCTTCATCCTCGACATCGTCCGACTTGCAAAGCACCTGGGCGTGGAGTTTGCCTTCCCGACTCAGACCATCCACATGGCCAGGGATGACGAGGCCGGCGGCTCGGTTGGGCCGCGCAAGGCGGGCGAAGCCGCGCGCGAGGATGGCCGGGCCGGCGCGGACGCCATCCTCGAGGGCGCAGAGTTCCGGCGCACCTCGTGAGCACCTCCATTCGAGAGTTGCGGCTGGCGCTGCACCAGGCGCTCGAGCGGCGACAGCCGCTGATCGAATCGGGGCAGACCGAGGCGTACTGCATGATGACGCCGCGCGACGGCACGCCAGGCCTGCAGCTCGACCGCTATGGTCCCGGTGCGGTGCTCATCTCGCTTGGCGATGGTGACGCACCGGCGGCATCCGACGCCGCGGCGATGCTGCTCGATGAACTGGCACCCCTTGGCATCACCAGCATCTATTTCAAGCCCTTCGCCCGGGACCGATCCGGCATGGGCGGTGTGCACCCCGACATCGCGAGTGATCCGACGCCGTTGGCCGGGGAAGCACTCCCAGTCTCATTCCCCATCCGCGAGCACGGCTGGCAGATGGAGGTACGACTGTATGACGGTCTGTCAACAGGCCTCTTCTTCGACCATCGGGATGATCGCAGGCACCTCGCGTCGCGTGCGAGCGGGAAGCGCGTGCTCAACACCTTCGCGTACACCTGTGGGTTCTCCGTCGCCGCGACGCTGCATGGCGCTGTCTCGACGACGAGTGTCGATGTCTCTGGGCGGTACCTCGACTGGGGCAAGCGAAACTTCGCGCTCAACGACATCGACGTCCAGAACACCCACCACTTCCCGCGCCAGGATGTCTTCAACTTCCTTGAGTTTGCACACAAGCGCGGTTTTCGGTTCGACATGATCATCCTCGCACCACCCACGTTCGCGGCGGGCTCCAAGCGCAAGGGCATCCGCACCTGGTCGGCGGCGCGCGACTATCCCAGGCTGGTCGCGGGGGCGGCGGCGCTGCTGGAACCGGGCGGCGAGATCTTCGCCGCGTCCTGTGCCCGAGAGCTCAGCAAGTCCGGCGCCTTGCCGGAGAAGATCATCGAGGGACTCGGTCGTGAACCGGCGTGGCATGATCTCCCGCCCCAGCCCATCGACCTCGTCGGCGCACAAGCACAGCCGGTGCGTCATCTCTTCACGCCGCGCTGAGTCAGTGCAGGTCAGCGATGGCCTGCATCACCTCGGCGGCGACGGGCTCCCGCTCGGGATCCGACGCAACATGCAGCGTCAGTGGTGCGTCCGATTCGGCCGGTGTGAATGTCAAGCGTGTGTGCTCGAGATACAGGTCCCCGGGCGGCCCGCCGTAGAGACCATCGCCGACGAGCGGAGCTCCACGGGCCGCGAGCATGACGCGGATCTGGTGAAAGCGGCCGGTGCGCAGATGGATGAGCGCATGGGCTTCGTGCCTGCGACCCGGCGCGTCCGCCACGCACAGGATGTCAAGAAACGAAGGCTTCCCGCCGCTGCGGACCACGGCGGCTCGCATCTTCTCGCGCTTGAGGTACGCCTTGTGCTCGCCGACGAGTTCCGCCATCACGTCGCGCGACGGCGCATGGATGCGCGCGAGGTAGAACTTCGACCATGCGCCGGATCGGATCTGCTCGTTGTGGAATGCGATCGCTTCGTCGGTCAGCGCGACGACGATCAGGCCGCGCGTCACGCGGTCGAGCCGGTGTGGCAGGCGAGGGTGCGCGCCCTGCGGCACAACCGCCCTGAGGCGCTCGATCAGGCTGACACGTTTCGGATCACTGGTGAGTTCGACGGCCGTGCCCGCAGGCTTGACGACGACCACCTCGTGCTCGCTCTGGAATGCGATCGGCAGCCCGAGCTGCGCGGCGTCGATCACTGCTCTTTGTCGGCTTTGACCGGCGCCTGGGCAAAGTCCGGCAGCGGCGCTGGCGGACCGACGGTGTAGGGCTTCTCGCCGCGCAGACGGCGCAGGATGTCCGCCAGGAAGCGTTCGTCGTGCGCGACACCGAGATGGGCACCGCTGAAGGGCTTGTTGGCGACCCAGTAGGCCGTCTCGCCGGGCGGGGCCGCGTTGTACTCCTCGACGATGTCGTCGCCAAGGCGCACGTAGTTCACCATCTCGTACTCGGCGTCCGGCAGGGCGGCGTTGAGATTGGTCAGGAAGTCCGAGCCGGCCCGCATGTCGAGCACGCGCTTGTCGAGCGTCGGCGCCTCGGCATCCTCGGCCCCGATGTGAGGCGTCCCGAGGGCGTACAGCCGGCGCAGGTTGAGTCGCTTGCCGCCATCGGTGCGAGGCAGTGCGGCGTATCGCGCCACCAGGCCACCCATGGAGATCGCCACGACGTCCACTTCAACCGTTTCATTCGGGTTGTCGGAGGGGAAGCGCTCCTCGATCTTCGAAATGAGCCGCTCGCGCGAGGAGTCGAACGTGCCCGTCGAAAAGTAGACCGACTGGATGACACGGTCATCGCCGGTGTACTTCTCGATCTTCGATGCAACGCGGGCTGCGCTGATGCCGGGTGAGAAGTAGCCGTCGGACACGACGACCGGGCGATCCAGGTCCTTCGGATCGTCCTTCATGGCGCGCAGCTCGGCCTTGGCCTCGTCCAGCCGCAACGGGAACGACGGGTTGAGCGGCTTGTCCGGGTTGGAGCATGCGGCGCAGCACAACGCGGCGACAAGCAGGAAGAGAGCGTGTCCGTGCTTCATGGTGCAAGCGTACGCGACCGATCCGGCATCGGCGAGCAGCCCGCTCAATCGCGTGGTGGCTGGCTGGGAGGGCCGAGCAGCGGCTCGCTGCCGACCAGCCGCCGACAGATGTCCTCGACGATGCGCGCATCGTTGGACACCATCAGATGGCTCATCGTCAGACCCTGCGGCTTCACCCAGATGGGGTCCATCCCCGGCGGGGCGGTATTGGTCGCACCGACCCACTGATCCCCGAGGCGGGCGTAGCAGATCAGTTCGTAGTCGGCGTGCTCGAGCGCCTCGTCCAGCCGTCGAAGGAAGGGTGAACCGGGTCTCATGTCGCGAGCCGCGGCGTCGATGGCGATGTGTTTGGCAAGGCGGGCACCGCGGTGCGGCGAGGCCAGCGTGAACAGCCGCCGAATCCGCAGGCGATGACCGTGATGCGTCGTGCCAGCCGCGGCTGCCCGCGCGATGATGCCACCCATCGACACACCGACGACATCGACCTCGCACGACCAGTCAGGATCATCCGACGGCCACGTCGCCGTGACGAGCTGCATCGTGCGGCGCACCGCGGCGTCGAAGGAGGACACGGTCGCGAAGCTGCGCCAGGCGATCTGGTCGGGGGACACATCGAGCTGCACACGGATGTCGCGTGCCAGATGCCAGGCCATCACGGGCCACGAGCGCCATCCGGAGAGGACCAGCAGCGGCCGCGGCAGTGTCATGTCCGGTTCTTCCGCACGGCGAGCATGGCTCCGGCGAAGGGCACGCTGCAGGCAAAGCCAAGCCCCGCATACAGCGCGGGCGCGGCCCAGTCGCGCGTGATGCGCTGCCCGGTCGCCGGTTGCGTCGGTCCGGTGGCCGATTCCCGGATGGACCACGACAGCGTGATGAATCCGATGCGCTCGGGAGTCTCGACGGAGCCGCGCCCGTCGTACTCCGCCCGCTTCTCGGCGATGACGCCGCGCAAGTGGATCTCATCGATCACCAGCCCGATGGCGCCCCACGCCAGGAGCAGCGCGATGGTGGTGATGACGAGAGCGACGATGCCGCGGCGGGCAATGCACAGACCGGCGCTGATGCCCAGCGCGATCGCGAGAATCGGGATGACGATGAAGGCTGGCACGAACGCTGTTGTATCACGTTCGTGCGCCCGGGACCGTGCGGCTCTAGCGACGACGGCGCAGCAGGACGCACGCAGCGACGCATGCGAGCGTCGCGCCGGCGGGCGCCGGGATCGCCTCGCGCACCTTGAGGGTCAGCTTTGTGCCCTCCTTGGGATTGGAGTGCGTGAAGGACCCGAAGCTGAGGGTGCCGCTGAGCGACCAGTCGCCGGCGAGCAGATCGAAGTCATCGCCGAAGTACAGGAAGGTCTCGGCGAAGGTCGGCCCGCCCGGCTGCGTGTCGATGTTCGGGAACATGTCCACCGTCTCACCGAGACCGACGAACTCGACGTCGCTGAGCGAGACGGGGCCGCGGCTGCCGCTGGTAGCAAGCTGCAGCACGTTGGCGTTGCCGAAGCCCGCGGGGGTGTAGTCGAGCGCGTAGTCGGTGCCGCCCTTCGAGACAGTGAAACTCAACTCGTTGGAGAGCTGGGCATAGCTGAGCTCGAAGTCGAAGGACTGATTCTCGAAGAAGGCGCGGCTGTTGGAGACGTTGCGCGTGTTGTCGCCCGGCGACGGCGAACCGTCATTCTCGAGACGCATGTCCCAGTTCGAGGTGTGCACGATGTATCGCGCCTCGACGCGGGTGTCGTTCTCGAACTGCAGGGCATCGCCCGGCTTGCCAATGGACGTGAAGATCGGGGCCGCCCCGGCAACTGACGTCCCCGCGGCGATGGTGATCATCGACATGACTGCGCAACGCATCGTCTGGCCTCCCTGTTGACTCTCCTGGGTGGAGCGTCAGAAACAGGGCATCGGCAGGCAATGCACACGGATCGAGATCGCGCCGAGAATCGAGAGCATGCCGCGCCAGATGGCACAGGCGTCAGGAGTGGATGGTCCGAGAAGGCAGCCGCGTCACGGCAGTACAATCGAGACGTGGCGCTGTGGCTTGCCATTCTGGGGGTGCTGCTGCTGGTGACGTATGGCTGCTATCGGCATGCTCGTTATGGCGTGCGCACGCTGCGGCGTCGATGGAGCAGACAAGAGGGCGATGCGCCCTGGTGCACCGCGTGCTTCTACGAACTGACCGGCCTTGGCCCCGAGCATCCGCATTGTCCGGAGTGCGG
>JBCBTA010000089.1:0-9611 GCA_039818905.1 Planctomycetota bacterium | reverse complement strand
CCCAGACTTCGAGCACCTTGATCGAGTGCACGCCGCGCAGAATGATCGCGACGTTGATACCCCAGAAGAGCAGGAACGCGAGGAACTGCGCCGGCGTGATGCCCAGCACGGGCACGACGTTGCCGGCCATGTCCGCCTGGATGTCGATCCACCCCATCGCACCAACGGCCGTGTAGATCGCCCATCCGCCGATCCATGACTGGATACCGAACCAGCCGCAGGCCACCAGTCCACGGGCGACGGCGGGAATGTGGGCTCCCTTTGTCCCGAAGGCAGAGCGAATGAGCACTGGGAAGGGCACACCGTACTTCGTGCCGCCATGTCCATTCAGGATCATCGGGGCGAGCACGATGACGTTGCCCAGCATGACCGTCAGCAGCGCCTGCCACCAGTTCATGCCCTGGGAGATCATGCCCGCGGCGAGCATGTAGGTGGGGATGCACACCGACATGCCGACCCAGAGGGCCGCGATGTTCCAGGCCGACCACTTGCGCTGCTCCATCGGCGTGGGCGCAAGATCGTCGTTGATGAGCCCGGCGCTCACCGCACGGTCATGATGCGATTTGTCAAGCATGCGAGTCGGCGATGCGGTCGTACGCTTCCGGTCGGCGATCGCGGAAGAACTGCCAGGTATTGCGGACGTCCTGGATCATGTCGAGATCGAGGTCGGCAATGACGACGGCATCGGCATCGCGACTCGCTTCGGTGATGATCTGTCCGCGCGGATCGCAGAAGTACGATGTGCCGTAGAAGTCACCAATGTTCCACGGTTCTTCGCGACCGACACGGTTGATGGCGCCGACGAAGTACTGGTTTGCCACGGCATGGGCAGGCTGCTCCAGCTTCCACAGGTACTCCGAAAGCCCCGCAACGGTCGCCGAGGGGTTGAACACGATCTCGGCGCCATTGAGGCCGAGTTCGCGCGCCCCTTCGGGGAAGTGGCGGTCGTAGCAGATGTACACACCAATGCGTCCGAATGATGTCTGCCACACCGGGAACCCGAGATCGCCCGGCTTGAAGTAGAACTTCTCCCAAAAGCCGGGGTTGCAATGCGGGATGTGATGCTTGCGGTACTTGCCGAGATAGCGCCCCGTCTCGTCGATGACTGCGGCTGAGTTGTAGTAGACGCCGGTCATCGCCTCTTCGTAGATTGGGACGACCATGACCATGCCATGCTTCTTGGCGACCTCCTGCATCAGCTTGATGGTCGGGCCATCCGGGATGGGCTCGGCGGTCTGGTACCACCGGGCATCCTGCTCCGCGCAGAAGTACGGCCCGCAGAAGATCTCCTGCAGACAGCACACCTGGGCTCCCTGATCAGCGGCATCCTTGATCAGCACAAGGTGCTTCTCGATCATGTCGGACTTGGTCTTCTGCAGGTCGCTGTACGCCCTGTCGTATCCGTCAGGGAGTGCGGCCTGAATGAGCGCAGCACGTGTCACTCGCGGCATGGACATACCTCTTCACAAACGAATTCGACCGCACGTTGGCGGCACCCTGTCTCAGAGCCAGCGTGTCACGGTCACCCGCGACTTGGTGTAGAAGCGGACGCCATCTTCTCCGTTGACGTGAAGATCACCGAAGAAGGACTGCTTCCACCCAGAGAAGGGGAACGCCGCCATCGGTGCTGGCACACCCACGTTCACACCCACCATGCCCGCCTGGATTGTCGTCTGGAAACGATGGGCGTGGTGCCCCGAGTCGGTGAAGATGACGGCCATATTGCCGTACTTTGATCGGTTGGCGGTCGCCACGGCAGCATCGAGCGTGGGCTCGCGCATCACCGAAAGCACCGGCCCGAAGATCTCGTCGTCAGCGACGCGCATTCCAGGCGTGACGCGGTCGAAGATGGTGGGTCCGACGAAGCACCCTTCCGACGGCATGTCGGCGGTCCGCCCATCGAGCACCAGATCCGCTCCGTCCTCCACACCGTAGTCGATGTACGAGAGGACGCGCTCCTTGGCCTCCGCATCGACAAGCGGCCCCATGCCGCAGCCCGGCTCAGAGCCGGCGGCGATTTTCATTTTCACAGCTGCCTCGGCGACGCCCGGAACGAGCCACTCGGCGCTGTCGCCGACGCAGACCACCACCGATCCGGCAAGGCATCGCTGACCGGTGTTGCCGAATGCCGACCCCGTGATGCCTTCGATGGCAGCACCACGATTGGCATCAGGCATGATGATCGAATAGTTCTTCGCGCCGCACATGCACTGGACGCGCTTTCCATGTGCCGTCGCCGTCTTGTAGATGTGTGCCCCAGCGCTGGTTGATCCGACGAAGGACACCGCGGCCACGTCGTCATGTGCAAGGAGGTGGTTCACGACCTTCGGCCCGCCGTGCACCACGTTGAGGACCTGCGGCGGGATGCCCGCTTCGTGCGCAAGCTCGATCTCGCGCACTGTCGATGCAGGATCCTTCTCGGAGGGTTTGAGCACAAAGGTGTTGCCACAGGCCACGGCCATGGGCCACATCCACATGGGCACCATGACGGGGAAGTTGAACGGTGTGATGCCGACACACACGCCAAGGGGCGTGCGGTCGAGCTGCGAGTCGATACCGACTCCTCCTTCATCTTCCGTGCGACAGAAGGATGATGACACGGCGATCTGCGGCAGCGTTCTGCCGTACAGCAGCGCGGGGGCGGCGCACGCGTGCTCAACACAGTCAATCCCGCGGCGTACCGAGCCGATCGCCTCGCCCTTGGTCTTACCGTGCTCTTCGACGACGATGTCGGCAAGCTCGTCAATATGCTTCTCGAGCAGCGCCTTGTAGCGGAAGAGCGGTTGGATGCGATCGCCCACCGGGGTCGCCGCCCATCCCGGAAAAGCCTCGCGCGCCGCAGCGACCGCGTCTTCCGCGGCCCGGACATCATCAAGTGGAGCGGCGGAGACGGGAGCGCCCGTCGCAGGATTGACGTTGGTCCGCATGGTGCCGGACCCGGCGGTGGCCTGACCGGCAATCAGATGCGGGCTTGGAGATGTGCTGCTCATGGTGCTTCCTTCCTCTGTGAGGGGGAAACCCCGATTGTCGCCCAACTCACTGGGAAGAACAAGGGCTTTGTTCCATCGAGGGGGAGACGACGTGCTCTGCAGCACGGATTCGACGCTCTGCTGCGCCACGCGTGCCGCCCCTGGAAGCGCTGCTTCATCTCCTCGATGAGTTCGCGTCGCGTCGCGGGATCAATGGGCTCGTCCTCCGGCGCGACGCCTTGCCAGGTTTCTCTTGAGAAACGCGCATCTTGTTCCCGCCGTAGACCTTCTCGAGATCCTCATTCGAGTACCGCCGCTCCCAAAGCTCATCACAGGCTGCGGCACAGGGGCCGAGTTCTTCACCTTTTTTCAACTCGGTCTGCGGGATGCAGCCGTCGATCGCGTGGTCGTTGGTAGAGGGCTCCGTGCAATCGGGGCTCCCAGACGAGAGGAGCATCCCCGATGAAGATGATCACCGCCATAGGACTGTTGGTCCTCGGCACCTCCGCCGCGGCCCAGACGCCCGTGCACGACTTCCGCCTGAACTTCAACGGCCTCGACGCGGTCGGTACCGCGGTGGGTCAGCCCGGGAATCAAGTCAGCTTCACCAACATTGGTGTCCCCATCGTGCTTGGTGCCGCCATGAAGGTTGGCCAGAACGGCAACGCGCCTGGGCGTGTGGTGACCGTGCCACAGAACGAGGTCGTCAACTTCTCGACCGGTGACTTCGCGATCGCCGTGTGGGTCCGTCGTACTGCCGATGATCTCAACGCGCACGGCATCGCCGACGCTCAGAATGGGACCGGCCGCGGCTGGCAGCTGAACTTCGCCGGCAACGATGTCGTGCGATTTCGCATGTATGACGGCAGCGATGATGCCAACGTCACGACGACCGCCACCATCGGGCTGCAGACCTGGCATCACATCGTCGTGACCGTTGATCGCGATGACCCACTCGGCATGCGCTTCTACATCGACGGTGTCCTCGACTCCGAGCACGATCCCACGGCGGTGACTGGCGAGGTCTTCCCCAACCAGGACCTGTGGCTCGGGGGCCTCGGCAGCAACACGTCCGGGCTCTTCGGGGAACTCGCCAGCGTCCAGATCTACACCGACAACCTGACCGCACTGGAGATCGCTGACCTTGCCGACCGTGACCGCGTGTCGCATCAGTACGACTTCGAGGGGACCGCAAGTGACTCCATCGGCGTTGCTGACGGTACTGCGGGTGCCAACGTCGTCTTTGAGTCCACCGGTGTCCCTCAAGGACTCGGCAGCGCGGCCGTCTTTTCCGGAAGCGGGGGGGATGCGGCGAACACCATCAGCGTGCCGCAGGCGCTGCTGACGCCATTCAACGCGGATGACTTCTCGTTCTCCATCTGGGTCCGCCGGGACGATGTCGGGGGCAGCGACGGTGTCTTTGACATGCTGGGTGGCAGTATCGGCATCCAGACACAGTTCCGCAGCGACAGCACACTCCGCGTCCGGGTGGACGATGACGCGGCCGGCCAGTTGAGCTTTGAAACGCAGGGTTCCATCACCGATGGTCTGTGGAACCACCTGTGCTTCACGATGGACCGCGACGCGACGGACGGAGCACGCTGGTACGTCAACGGTGTTCTCGACAGCATCGGGGATCCCACGTCACTCACTGGGTCCATCCCCATCGGCCAGGATCTGATCATCGGAACGGTGAACAGCTTCGGGCTCGAGGGCGCCCTCGCGCGGCTCGTCTTCCACGACCGGTCACTCACGGCGGATGAAGTCGCGCGCCTCGCCGATCTCGATGGCGACACGGTCCCGTACGCATCGGACATCTGTCTCGGGGCCGACGATGCCGACGATATCGATGCTGATGGAACACCCGATGGCTGCGATCTCTGCTTCGGATCCGACAACATCGACACCGACGGTGACGGGGTCTGCGACTCACTCGATATCTGCGAGAACGCCGATGATCTGGCCGACGAGGATGGCGACGGCGTGCCCGACGCGTGCGACATCTGCTTCGGACCGGACAACATCGACACCGACGGTGACGGCATCTGCGATTCCGTCGATGCCTGCCATGGTTTCGATGACAGCCGCGACAGCGACGGCGATGGCGTACCGGACGCATGTGATGCATGCTTCGGATTCGATGATCTCAACGACAGCGACAGCGACGGCGTTCCCAATAGGTGTGACGTCTGCCCTGGTTTCGACGACGCAATCGACAGCGACGGCGATGGAGCCCCCGACGGCTGTGATTCAGATGTCGTCATCTATGTCGTCGATGGTGGCACCCCTGGTGCGGACGGCAGGTCATGGAGTACAGCGTTTGATCTGCAGGCCGCTCTCGCGGCGGCGCAGCCGGGCGATGAGATCTGGGTGGCCCAGGGCATCTACGCACCATCGCAATCTGACCCTGCGATGTCATTCGCGCTCCCGGACAGCGTGCGAGTGCTGGGCGGATTCGCCGGGACGGAGAGTGCCTCGGCGCAGCGCGATGCCACTGCGCACGAAACCGTGCTCAGCGGGGACTTGCCGAATGGCACTTCGAACGACAATGCATCGCATCATGTCCTGACGGCGACCAGCACCACTGTCGCCACGGTACTCGACGGGTTCACGATCCAGGATGGGTATGCCCGGGGCGGCGAGAACAACAACGAGGGCGGAGCCCTGCACCATACGGCTGCCGGGCTCACCATCAGCAACTGCAGGTTCGAGGGGAATCGCGCGGTGCAGCGTGGCGGCGCCATCTACAGCAACGCCGGATTGCTTCGTATCAACGACTGTGTCTTCCACGACAACATGACGCTCGTCGATGGGAATGAATTCTCGGCACAGGGCGGAGCAGTGTACATCAACGGGGGCACAGTTCTCCTGACGAACTGCATCCTCGACCTGAACCAGGTCGACGATCGTTCGGGCTTGTCTGGCATCGATACTCGCGTCTTCGGCGGTGCGGTGTACCAGTCGAGCGGCATACTGACCGCGGTGAACTGCACGTTCACGGACAACCGGGCCCGCGGCAATATCGTTGCCCTGGGAGGAGCACTCTTCCTCGATACTTCGGCACAGACCTGGCTCGTGAACTGCTCCTTCAACGGAAACGAGGCCAACCACGTTGGCGGAGGATTTGGGTCTGTCGGTTTCAATGGGGACGGTGGTGCAATCTGGACTGGTGGCTCGACGGCCATCGATAACTGCATTCTCTGGGGCAACACGGCGTCAGGGCAGGGTGCGGAGTTGGAACGAGTGGAGGGTTCGCTCAAAGTGCGCTACTCCATCGTCCAGGGTGGCTATGCAGGAGAGCAGGTTCTGACTCTCGATCCAGTCTTCGTCTCCGGAGGCTCCGTCGAGATCATGGCGACGTCGCCGGCGATCGATGCAGGTGACACCTTTGCCGTGCCGCGTCATGTCACCACCGACCTGGCTGGCAATCCTCGCATCACCAACAACCGCAACCGGCCCGATACGGGGCTGGGATCGAGTGTCGTGGTGGATATGGGTGCCTACGAGCAGGAGTGGTCGTGCAACTGCCCGGGCGACGTCGATGGTGACTGCGACGCCGATCTCTTCGACATCGAGACTTTGATCGTGCACTTCGGGAGAACCGTCACGTCTCCCGGCACGTCAGGCGACCTCAGCAATGACGGCCGCGTCGGGATGGTGGACCTCCGCGTCGCCATCGACAACTTCAACTGCACGCCCTGAGCGCAGACGGGTGAACCGACGATGCAGCGGGCCGGCTCTCAGCGCCGGCCCGTTGTCATTGCCTGCTCACGAGGCCGGTGCCCGTCGCGGAATGCGGTACAGCATCGTGTACAGCACGGGCACGAAGACGAGCGTCAGGACTGTCGCGAACGTCAGTCCGAAGATGATCGTGATCGCCATCGAGACGAAGAAGATGTCCTGCAGCAGCGGGAGCATGCCCAGCGCCGTCGTCGCCGCGGCCATCATGACGGGGCGCATACGGCTGACGCCCGAGTTGATGACGGCGTCGTAGGGCGCCATACCCAGCTTGCGGTTGATGTTGACCTGGTCCATCAGCACGACCGCATTCTTGATGAGCATGCCCGAGAGCGACAGCGCACCGAGAATCGCCATGAAGTCAAACGGCTTGCCGAAGGCGAGCAGTCCGGCCGAGACGCCGATGAGCGCCAGCGGGACGGTCAGCCAGATGATCAGTGGCTGCCGCAGGTTGTTGAAGAGCATGATGACGACCAGCACCATCAGCGTGACGAAGACGGGCATGGATGCGGACAAGGCTGCCTGAGCATCGACCGAGTCCTCGTGCTCGCCACCCCATTCCATGAAGTACTCACTCGTGAGAAATCCCGAGTCGAGCCTCTCCTGGAACATCTGCTCGATCTTGGGGGCCAGACGACTCCAGAGAACGGACGTCTCTCCCTGGGTCTGATCAACGTGCACCTTGATCGACGGGAGCCGGTTGCGCCGCCAGATCAGCTCGTTCTCCGACGATGTCTCATAGCCCTTGAGCACCTGCCGCAGTGGAATCATGCGGTCCGCGGCGGGGCTGTAGATCTGGAGGTCATACGCGTTCTCCGCACCGCGCTCCGCCTCGGGCGCACGGGAGATGATGGGCACGAGTCGATCTTCAATCGACGCCGTCCCTTCGCGATACACGCCCACCTGCACACCTTCGAAGGACGCGGCAAGCCGCAGAGCCACATCCGTACGTTCGATGCCGGCATTCCGGGCCTGCTGCTCGGCCAGCACGGGACGCAGCACCTTGACCGGCTGCATCCAGTCCAGCCTCGCGTACTTGGACATTGGGTCGGCATTGACGATCGCGACGGCCTCATTCGCGACTGCCCGGAGCTTGTCCGGATCCGGTCCGGTGAAGCGCATCTGTATGTTGCCGCCCTCACCCGGTCCCAGCTTGAACTTCTTGCCGAAGACGAGGGCATCGGGCATGTTGTCCGTCGCCCAGTCCTGAATGCTCTCGATGTTGTCATCGATCTGCTGCCAGTCAAAGACGTTGATCAGCAGCTGCGCATAGGACGCGTTGGGTTGCTCGGGCGCGTAGACGAGCATGAATCGCGCGCCACCCGCACCGACATGTGATGCGATGTCCTTGGTGTTATCCAGGGACATCACAAACTCCTCGAGCTGCGCAGCCGCGGCCTCCGTCTCGGCAATGTGGGTGCCCTGCGGCAGCCACACATCCACCATGAACTGCGCCCTGGAGGAATTCGGGAAGAAGGAATTGGGGAGGAAGCGGAAGCCGTAGACAGCGCCGACGAACATCGCGATTACGACGAGAACCACGATGGGGCGGAAACGAATCGCCATCGTCAGGAATGCCTTGTAGCCACGGAAAAGCAGACCACCATAGGGGTCCGCGTTCTCCTTGCCGGGCTTGGCCTTCTTCGGGCGGAAGATCATGACACACAGCAGTGGTGTCACGGTCACGGCAGTCAGCCAACTGGCCAGGAGTGAAATCAGTATGACCTGGAACAGCGATCGGCAGTACTCGCCGGTGTTGTGGGTTGATGTCCCGATGGCTGCAAACGCGATGATTGCGACGACGGTCGAGCCGAGGAGTGGCCACTGATTCTGACCGACGACCTCGCGGGCGGCCTTCATCCTGTCCTCGCCCGCCTCGAGACGCAGCTTCATGCTCTCGGTGACCACAATGGCGTTGTCCACAAGCATGCCCAGCGCGATGATCAGCGCACCAAGGGAAATCCGCTCGAGCAGAACACCCCACATATTCATGAAGACGAAGGTGATGCAGACTGTCTGGAAGAGGATGAACCCGATGAGCAGGCCACTCTTCACGCCCATGAAGATGAGCAGAACGACCACGACGATGATGACAGCCTGCGCAAGGTTGACGATGAACCCGTTGATCGACTTGACGACCGACTGCGACTGCAGCGCAATGACATGGAACTCCATGCCGATCGGCGCAAGCGGCCGAAGCTCCTTCATTCGCTCAGACAGAGCCTCACCCATGGTGACGACGTTGCCGCCTGGGACTGTCGAGATGGCCAGCCCGATCGCGGGCTGACCAGCGACAATGGTCATGTCAAGTGCCGGATCGGAGGGATCGAGGTCCGGCGTATCGAAGAGATCGACGACCTCGCCACCTGTAGTCGAGAAGATCTTGGAGCTGACACGGAGGATGCGCTCCGGCGGATCCTTGTAGTCGCGCCGGATCGTCGCGACGTCGCCGAGAAAGATCTGCTGCGGCGAGCCCGGATCACTGATCAGCAGATCGCGGAACTGCTGCTCGGAGAGAAACTCCCCGGTCGGGTTCATCGCGATGAACTCAGGTCCGATCTTGATCCGACCGCCGTCCGCCGCGAGGTTCTTGGCCTCCAGCGTGCGGTAGATCTGCTCCTGAGAGATGCCGAGCGTCGCCATGCGATCCCGGTCCATCTCGACATAGATGGCCTCCGGGCGCTCTCCCCACAGTGAGATGCGCTTGACGTCCTGGACGAGCAGCAGCTCTCGACGGAGCAGATCGACGAAGTCCTTGAGCTCCCGGTAGGTATAGCCCTGGCCGGACAGCGCGATGTAGACGCCATAGACGTCACCGAAATCATCATCGATGACGGTCGTGCGCACATCCGGGGGCAGCTTCTCCTGCGCTGCGAGGATCTTTCGCCGCATCTCGTCCCAGAT
>JBCBTA010000088.1:0-9616 GCA_039818905.1 Planctomycetota bacterium | reverse complement strand
GCTTCCCCGGGGTCGTCAGGACATCGCCGGCAGGATGGTCGCCGAGCACTCGCCGAAGCCGACGCGTCGGAAGCCGTCACGCTCGCAGAAGCCTCGAAGGATGACCTGGTCGCCATCCTCGAGGAAGGTCCGCGTCTCGCCACCAGGCAGTTCGATGGCGCGCCGGGGCTCACCGGGGCCGGCCCATGTGAGCTCGAGCAGGCAACCGCGAGCATCGGGTTCGGGACCGCTGACGGTGCCACTGGCGATGAGGTCGCCGGGCTCGAGAGCGCATCCGTTGCTCGCGTGGTGCGACAGCATCTGGGCGACGGTCCAGTACATCTCGCGGAAGCTGCCGCGACTGAGCCTCACCGGATCGGTGCCGGCCTTCCGCATGGCTTCGGTCGCGAGCCAGACTTCCAGCGTGATGTCGATGCCACCATGGGCCCGGTTGTCATCGGAGTCGAGATGCGGGAGCGGCTGCGGGTCACCGTCGGCCCGCTGGAAGGCCGGGCAGCGGAACGGGATCAGCGCGTCGAGCGTCACCACCCACGGTGAGATGGTGGTCGCGAATGACTTGGCGAGAAACGGACCGAGCGGCTGGTACTCCCACTTCTGCATGTCGCGGGCGGACCAGTCGTTGACGAGGCAGAAGCCGAAGATGTGCTCTTCGGCTTCCTCCATGGTGATGCGCTCGCCACGCTCGTTGCCGGCGCCGACGAAGAAGCCGAGCTCCAATTCGTAGTCGAGCAGCTTGCACGGACCGTACACCGGTGGCTCGGCGTCGTTGGGACGCGTCTGGCCGCAGGGACGACGCACATCCTCGCCGCTGACAGCGATGGTCGATGCCCTGCCGTGGTACGCGATCGGCACCCACTTGTAGTTGGGCAGCAGCGGGTTGTCCGGCCGGAACATGCTCCCAACGTTGGTGGCGTGATGGATGGATGCGTAGAAGTCGGTGTAGTCACCGACGATGTCCGGCGCCTGCATGCAAACATCCGACATCGGGATCAGGGCCTGCTTGCGGAGCTTCTTCTTGCCGGCCAACTCGTCGTTGCCGGCCCGAAGCAGATCGCTGACGCGGCTGCGGATCTCGCTCCAGCGACCACTGCCCGACGCCATCAGCAGCCCGAGCGATCCGGTGTCGAGGTCCTCATCGAGCGGATCATCCTCGTCGTCATCGATGTCTTCGAAGAGCCCGGCATCACAGCAGGCGGCGAGATCGAGCACCTGATCGCCGATCGCGATACCGACCCGGGCCTCGTCGTCGTCCTCATCATCGAGATGGAAGACGCCGTAGGGCAGATTCTGAATCGGAAAATCGGTGTTCGGATCGTTTGCGCTTTCGACCCAGGACTCGAGTGAGGGGTCGTGCGTGTCGTCGGTCTGATGCAGCGTGCTCATCGGTTGCTTCCCGGGTCACTTCCCGTTGAGGTCAGATGGTCTTCAAGGCGAGCAGATCATCCACAGGCTCCTGGAAGGAGCAGGATCCGAAGGAGATCGCAAAGGACTCGCGCACACTCGCGATGCGTGCGGCGTCGAGCGAGTATTCGTGCCAGGAGATCGATTCGTCAGAGATGCGAAATGCCTCGGGATCCGTCTCGTTCAGGAGCCCGACGGCGTCCTCGGTGGGCATGCGTCCGCGCCGGATGAATGCCGCGGCGAGAAAGACGTTGAGGAACCCGTGCATGACACCCCGCGGGCTGTCCTGCTCGTAGGTGAGGTTCTGCTCGCTGCGGACGGGATGGTGCAGTCCGGCGGTCGCCTTGAACGAGAGGTCCGACGCGGCGCACATGGCGATGAACTCCGCGATGGCCTCACTGGTGGGAAACGCGTCGGGGGTTACCCCGCCGCAGCGGATCTTGGCCCTTCCACCCGTGCCGGCGAGTGCGGTGAGCAGGCCCCTGACCTCACCATCGGGCGGGATCTCGAAGTAGGGCGTGATCTGCTCGGGGATGACCTGCATGTCACGATCGACCGCGCGCGGCCCATCGGCGCGGAGTTCGATGGCATCGATGACGGCGAGGCCGGCCCCCGGCTCGGCATGGCGAACGTTGAAGTCGAAAATGGTGTCGATGTCGGCGTCGAGATCCTCACCAACGAGGGCGGTGATGGACCAGGGCTCGGCCATCTGATCCGAGGGCAGCCGCCCGCTGACGCACGACTCAAACTCCTCCAGACGTGAGATCGGCACGACGATGCGACCGAGCATCCACGCGTGCGGGGAAGCGCGGTATTCAGCGTAGTTTGAGACCACCTGCTCCATCGGGAGCTTGGACGGGGGAAAGAGGCCCGCGTAGTCCACGATTGCGGTCAGCAGAATGCGAGCCGGCCCCATAAGCGCTCTCCCTCCATCGCGCGGAGCATGGTAGCGAGTGGGGCTCGACGTCGCGCCGTCAGAAGCCTCCGGCTATGTCGTCGCCGCGGTGGCCTCGGCGGCGAGGCGGTCGTTGAATCGCCGGGCGCTGCGGGCACGCCACGAGCCGCGGTGGAACGCGTCGCTGGCCAGAAGCGGGAAGAGTGTCGTGACTTCGCCGAAGACCATCTGCTCGTCGGTCACCTCGACCTTGCCCCAGCTGGAGGCCTCGCGGAGCGTGGAGCCGGAGAGAGCACCGTCGCGCGCATCTGCCACGGTGATCTGGATCGCGTACTTGTGCATGGACACCTCGTGACCGAGGAGTTCCGCGGCGACGACGATGTCCTGCGTGAAGTTCTTGGGCACGCCCCCACCCAGCATGAGGATGCCGGTGTCGCCGGCCATCAACTTGACGCGGGTCAGCTCGAGGAAGTCCCGACCGGAGTCGATCGAGCACATCGGTCGCCCGTCGCGCTCCGCCTGGTGCAGCACGATGCCGAAGCCAGCCGAGCAGTCGCTGAGGGCCGGAACGAAGATGGGCACACCGGCCTTGCGTGCCGCGAGCACGAGCGAGCGAGCCCCGGGGTGGTGCTCCTGCAGGTAGTCGCCCATCGCCGCGATGATCTCGCGCGACGAGTGCGGCCTCGGCTCGAGGTCGTTGAAGATGCGATGCATGGTCTCATCGCAGACGCGCAGCTCATCCTCGTCGATGTACGTGTCGTAGATGCGATCGATGGCGAGCTCGCGCAGTGTCGGATCATCGACGACAGGGCACTCCGGCGAGCCCGGCGCGATGTAATGCCGGAAGCCGAGCCCCTCGAAGAAGTCCTGATCGACGATGTTGGCTCCGCTGGAGACGATGGCATCGACCATACCGCGCTCGACGAGCGTGATCATCGCCTCTTTCATGCCGGCGGAGATCAAGGAGCCTGCGAGCGTCAGGATGACCGAGCACTCGGTGTCGGCGAGCATGCTGTCGAAGGTCCGGGCCGCCTGCGCGAGATTGCGGGCCTGGAAGGCCGTTCTGTCGTAGGCGTCGATGATCGGACGCGCGTCGAAGGACGTGATGTCAACGTGCTCGACCGGGTTGGACAGCAGGTCTGCCTTGGAGAATGTCCGCTCGTTCATGATGCTCGCTCCCAAGTGGCGTGCGTCTACTCTTCCAGATACGTGTAGCCCGAGAGGCTGCCTTCGTAGAAGCGCATGAGTGTGCCGGACTCGCCCGCAGTCAGGCGGCCGTCGAGCACGGCGCGCTCCACGTCCCGGCGCATGCTTCGGCGAAGCTGCTGACTGTCGATGCCGACGTAGCTGAGCGCCGCGTTGACCGAATCACCTTCGACGATCTCATCGATGCGCGGCCGACCCGACGCATCGAGACTGACATGCACCGCATGCGTATCACCGAAGAGGTTGTGCAGATCGCCGAGAATCTCCTGGTACGCCCCGACGAGGAAGACGCCGAGGTAGTACCGCTCGCCGTCACGGAGTGCGTGCACGGGGAGTGACGAAGTCATCTCCCCGTCGCCGACGAATCGGTCGATCTTGCCGTCGGAATCACAGGTGACGTCGTGCAACACTGCCTCGCGCATCGGACGCTCATCGAGTCGGTGAATCGGACAGATCGGGAAGACCTGATCGATGGCCCAGCTGTCCGGGATCGACTGGAAGACCGACATGTTGCACACGTAGTGATCGCACAGCAGTGCACGCATCGGGTCAAGCTCGGCGGGCCACTCGTCCTGACGGCGGGCCATGTCGAGCAAGCGGCGCGAGATGGACCAGAACAATCGCTCCGCCGCCGCCCGCATGGGCAGGCTCACGTAGCCGAGACCGAACAGGCTGAGCAGCTCAGAACGCGCCTGCATCGCGTCGTGATACACCTCGAGCATGGTGCTCGGGGCCAGGCGTTCCTGTGCGTCGAACAGGTCGAGCACCGGCTGCGGCACTTCGTCCTTCGGCGACTCCATCAGTTCCGCGGCGGACGTGGGCGGGCTTGCATCATCGGCGCAGGATGCGCCGAGCACATCGAAGATGAGCACGCTGGAGTAGGCGACGAGGGCCCGGCCGGACTCGGACAGAATGTCCGGATGTGGCACACCCGCGTCGTCGCACACCGCCTTGATGCGGTAGACGACGTCCGCCGCGTACTCGTTGATCGAGTAGTTGGTCGATGATTCCGCCGCGGATGCCGTGCCGTCGTAGTCCACGCCAAGTCCGCCGCCGACATCGATCATCGTCAAGCCTGCACCGAGTCGTCGAAGCTCGGCGTAGATGTGCGCCAGCTCGGTCAGGGCGTTCTTGAGGTGGCGGATATCGCAGACCTGGCTGCCCATGTGGAAGTGCAGCAGGCACAGGCAATCCTGCATGGCGTGCAGCTTGAGGTAGTCCAGTGCACGAAGGAGTTCGCTCGTCGTGAGGCCGAACTTGCTCTTGACACCGGCGCTGCCCTCCCACCGTCCGATGCCCGGAGCACTCAGCTTTGCCCGGACGCCGACCCATGGCCGCACGCCGTAGCGCTCGGCGTGCCGGACGATGAGCTCGAGTTCGCTGTACTTCTCGACCACGGTGTAGATGCGCCGCCCGAGCTTGGTAGCGAGCATGATCAGCTCGATGAACTCGCCGTCCTTGAAGCCGTTACACACGATGGGCATGTCCGGGTGGTCGCCGGTCATGCCGAGCACCGCCAGCAGCTCAGGCTTGGAACCCGCCTCGAGCCCGAACCCGAGTTCGCCGCCGACGTCACGGATCTCCTGGAGGACGGTCGCCTGCTGATTCACCTTCACCGGGAAGATGCAGCTGTAACGTCCGTTGTAGGACTCCTCGTCGATGGCATGCTTGAACGCGTTGCGCATGTCGTGCATGCGATGGCGCACGAGATCGCTGAAACGCAGCAGCACGGGCGTGTGCAGACCACGGTCCGCAAGACCTTCGACGAGCTGGTGCAGATCGACGGCCCGGGCGGCGTCCTTCTCCGGGCGCACCTCCAGGTGACCGAGATCGTTGATCGCGAAGTAGTCCTTGGCCCAGCCCGCAAGGCCGTAGAGCGACGCCGCGTCACCGGTGGTCCACTCGGACACCAACTCAGTCGGAACGGCGGGCGCATGCTGTTGCACGGATGTCACTTCGATCGACCCTCGTGGATGCTCCCGGTGCTCCCGTCCCACGCGGGCTCCGGCACGCCGCAGAGTATAGGGACGCCAGGAAGGCAGGCTGTCGCTGGGCGGTCACCGATTGTCTTGGAGCGGTCATGCCGGGACGGGCCACGTCCACGCGGGTCCCTTGTGCTTCTCGTGATCCGTCCAGAGCTCGAACCAGTAGCTGCGGAAGCGGTGGTCGCCAAACTGCGCGTAGTGCTGCTCGATGGCGCGCCGAACCTGCGTGTCGGTGCCCTCCATGCCCAGGACCTCGCGTCCATGACGCATGGCCTCGGAATCCATGGCCAGCCGCGAGTACCGACCGAGCAGTTGAAGCATGTTGGACGCCGCGTAGGGCCCGATGCCGGGCAGTTCGAGCAGGGCGCTGTAGACGGCGTCATCATCGTTGGACGGGTCCTCGAACCATCGGTCATCGATCGATCCAGCCGCGGCGAGCTTGGCGAGTTCGACCAAACGGACGTCGCGATAGCCCACGCGGCAGCGGGCCCGCAGCGTCGCAGGTCGGCGGCGGGCCATCTGTGTTGGTCTCGGGAAGGCCGGGTTGATCACCTCACACAACCGGCGGTTCATCATGCGCGTGCTCGGCCAGGCGACGTTGCAGCTCGTCACGGTCTTGACGAGGTCCTCGAAGAGCGTCGGGCTGCGGAAGATGCGTCCGCGGCCGCTGGCCCGCCAGCGCGGATCGACAGCATGGAACGCGCCGAGATCCTCCTCCTCGAGGCGGAGCATGCGCGACAGCGCCCGCTTCGCCTCTCCCTGCGCCGTGCGCGACAAACCTCGGTCCACCTGTACGCGCAGCGGTGCGCCGGGCACATCTTCCGGCTGCGCAACGATCAGCGTGGCAGCGCCATCGGAGAGATCGAGGACGCGCGCCAGCGTCTCGCGGGCCGGATCCCACGTATTGGGCGCAAGGTGGAAGTAGCCGTATGAGCAGACATCGCGCTTCAGCACGTAGTCGGACGGAACACGCAGCGTCAGGCGGGTTGACACCTCAGGTGCGCATCGCCGTAGCGACACGAGGGATGAGGTACGTCGCGATGTTGATGCACGTCCTGTCGGCGAGGCGCGCAAACATCTCGTACTTCTCATCGCACTGCCTGGCGAACTCCTCGGTCGTCACGCCGGCCTGGTGCAGGTCCGTCTTGGCGTCGGCAAGGAGGACGTCGATCATGGCCCGGTCGCACTCGAAGTGGTACTGGAAGCCGTAGGTCCGCATGCCGGCGCGGAAGATCTGCACGTCACACTGCTTGCTCGACGCGAGCTTCACTGCGCCGGGCGGGAGGCTCTTGACCTCCTGACGGTGCTTCTGGAACTGCGGCGAGCGCCAGGCGACGCCACTGAGAATGGAGTCGGTGTGGCCAGCCGGAAGAACGTCCACATCGACGAAGCCGATCTCGGGACGGTCCATCGGGCCAACCTCGCCGCCGAGAGCGGAGGCCACCATCTGATGGCCGAGGCAGACACCGATGACGGGCAGTGACCGTTCATGGGCACCGCGGATGTACTCCTGCTCCCGCTCGATCCACGCGTGGCCGTCGGTGACCATCTGGGGCCCGCCGAGACTGATGACGGCATCGACGTCGTCGTAATCCACCGGCGGCTGCTCACCCTGGTCGGGACGCACGATGCGCAGCTTGAAGGTGTGGTCGCGAAGCGTCAGGCCAAGCCGCCCGGGGCGGCAACGATCGTCATGCTGAAAGACCAGAATCGCCATGGCCCGAGCATAGCACCGCAGGGGCCAGCTTGGTCACCCCTTGATGCCGAGAGCCGCCCGCAGGATCGCGGCGAGCCAGAAGATCTCTGCCTCCGAGCGGCCGGGCAGCAGGTTGACGACCTCGCCAGACTGCGGCGTCACGCGGATCTCGTAGAAGATCTGATGATCGACATTGGTGGCGCTCTCCGCCGCGGTCAGTGATGCGATCTCCGTCCACTCATGCTGGACGACCTTCGCGACCGCCTTCTCCGTATACAGCAATGCGCCGCCGACCACGTCGATGACGGCCCGCTTGCGGGCAAAGCCCAACCCGGCCCCGATGAAGTGCAGCCCCACGAGCGCGATCATCAGGAGGATGACCCCGAAGAAAGCGCCGATGAGCCACGCGCTCCAGTGTCCGGTGCCGGCGAGCAGCCACGCCAGGAAGACGATGAAGCCCGCACAGAAGAACAGCGCGGTTGCCCCAGCCTGCACGAGACCATGCCCGCGCTCCCTGCCGCGGGGCGGCGGGACGGTGAAGTTCCAGCCGTCCTCGGTGCGCTCGGCGCGAACGCGGCTGTCCAGCGGACGCAGCGTGAGCAGGTGTTCGACGGTCGCCCCCTCCACAAGCTCATCCCTGCCGATCCAGCCGGTCAGTGTGCGCACGATAGGGCGATGGTCGCCGGTATGGGTCCGGATGCGGGTGGCGATGTCGTTGGCGAGCGCATCATGCCATTTCGGATCGCGCCAACGTGCAAGGAGCATCGGCGCATCGCCGGATGCGTCCGCATAGAGGTTGTGGACACCGCCGAAGCGCTCTGTGAACCACTTCGGAGCTGGCTCACGGTCGCCCGTCTCCAGCCGATGCTTGTCGAGGATGAGCAGGCGATCGACCAGCGGTGTCGCGCGGGTGGACCACCACACAATGGGGCCGATGCGCCGGACCGCCCGCAGGCGGCCCGCTTCGAGGATGATCGATCGGCTGCCCAGAAGCGTCCACACGCCGAGGCCGACGAGCGCGATGCCCACAATGCCGAGCGCGAGCCACATTGCGCCGACGACGACCGTCGGTGCGATGTTCATCCAGCTTCCGCTGTGCTGCAGAACGCGCTGCACCGCGGGACCGACTTGCCACACGCAGACACCGATCGCGATCGCGCCACTGCCCAGACCCCACAGGCCCAGCGCGCGAATCCGCGGCGGACGCTGCAGCACGTACGTGGTGCGCGAGGTGCTCTCGATGACGGCGAGCTGCTGCGAAGGTGCTGCCATGGTGCAAACCTACCGTGCCATGCGGTATCGGTGCATGTCCGACATGGGTGAAACGGCGACGCTCAGGCGGACGGCCGCTGCATGGCAATGGTCGCGTCGTGCCCGGCGAAGTAGTCCTGGCGGAGCTGGACCGCGGGGGTGCGCGACAAGGCCCACTCCAGCATTTCGACGGGATCGAAGCGCCGAGCAGGGCTGGGATCCGGCGCGTTCGTGCGCCCGTGGCGGCTGCTGAGGAAGTTGAAGACCACGCCCTCAGCGGACGCAGCCCACGCGCGATCGAGCACGCCGAACGCCTCCTCCTGCGTCAGGGTGTTGAGCGAGCCGGAGAAGATGATCAGATCCGGATGGGTCGCGAATGCCGCGGCGTCGTGCACGAAGTCCGCCTCGATGAACTCCGCTTCGGGAAGGCCGCGCTTCTGTGCCTCGGCGACGAGCTCCGGCATGCCTTCGAGACCGACATACCTGCCGTAGCCAATCCCCCACTCCTCCAAGGCCGCGGCGAAGTCGCCAAGGCCGCAGCCTGCGTCCAGGACGGTGCGCCCGGTGAAGTCCACCATCTCAGTCATGACGCGAAATCGCCCAACCTGCCACTCGCGGCTGAGCCACAGCGTCGCCTCGAAGGTCGCCCCGTGCCGGCGCACGGCCTCCCGGTACGGCGCAAGGTACGGCTTGTCGGGCGTGCCGGACATGCCGCCATTCTATGGGCGTTGTCCGGCTCGAGGCCGCAGCCGTCGAGGAGCCACCCGCTACACTCGACGGCATGAACATCGCCGTCATCATCGCCGCGGCTGGATCATCATCAAGGTACATGGCTGCCGGGGGGCTTCGCAGCAAGCTTGATGAGGATCTCGGTGAGCGCCCCGTGCTGCAGCGCACGATGGAGCTGTTCACCAAGCGGGACGAGGTCAGCTCGATCATCGTGGCCGGTCCGTATGAGGACTACGACGAGTTCAAGCTGCGGCATGGTGACAAGCTGGCGATCCTTGGCGTGCAGCTCTGCCGCGGCGGCAAGGGCGAGCGCTGGGAGACGGTCAAGGCCGGGCTGGAACTGGTGCCCGACGACTGCACGCACATCGCGGTTCATGACGCCGCCCGCCCCTGCGCATCGCCGGAGCTGTTCGACCGCATCTTCGACGCCGCGTCGAGTCATCCCGCCGTCAT
>JBCBTA010000087.1:0-9626 GCA_039818905.1 Planctomycetota bacterium | reverse complement strand
GACTTTGGCTGTCAGCCGGACTGAACCTGCGTTGCGGCCCTCCCTCCGGCTCCCTCGTCGTGCAATGCTGCTGCTGTGCGGCGCGTGCATGCTGGCGGCGTGCACGACGGGACCCGACGAGCCACCGCTGACGACCGTTCGTCCAGACGTGCACGTCGAGGTGGAACTCGCGCCGCTGCTTTCCTTTGACACGCCGAGGGTGGAGTCAGAGCCAGGTGTGCTGCTGCGCGTCGAGGTGCCCGTCCGAGCTGCTGAGGACGTGCACGTCCGCTACCGCTTTCTCTTCGTTGACGGCGCCGATGTCTCGCTGGCCCTCGATCCCGCGTGGCGCCTGCAGCAGGTCAGCCCCGCGCTGCCGGCGTCGCTGGAAGCGACCGTCGTCTCCCCCGATGTCGCGGGATGGCGTCTCGAGGTCCGGAGTGCCCGCTGAGGTCGTGTGAGATACGATCGCACGCGATGCAGCCGCTGATCATCTCCGCCCCATTCGGCAACTACGTCCGCCCGCGCGGCTCGACGCCGACGCTTGGGACGTTCACGGCAGCTCGCCGCCCGGGGCGCCTGTGGAGAGTGCTCGCGACGGTTCGCTACTCGCCCCGGATGCGGGCCTGGGTCAACAAGATCGGCCTGCGCAACCCCGGTATCGACTGGCTTGCCCAGCGCGTCCGCGCGCAGCGCGAGGACGTCTCGCAGGCAATCGTGAGCATCCACGGCTTCGCAGACGAAGACTGGTGGCTGCTGCTGGACCGCATCGCGGAACTTCGTCCGTTGGCGGTGGAGCTCAACATGAGCTGTCCAAACGTCGGCGAGGTCAACTGGCCTGAGTCGCTCTTTCAGCGAGCGGTCTCGGTCTGCGGCGCCGCATCCACCGTGATCGTCAAGCTGCCACCCGTGAACTATCGCGGGCTGGCCGATGATGCGCTCGCTGCGGGTGTGCGCACACTGCATTGCTGCAACACGCTGCCGGTTCCCGCGGGTGGAGTCAGTGGCAAACCGCTCAAGCCCGTCAGCCTGCAGTGCATCACGGACCTTCGCGAGCGCATTGCTCCAGACACCGTCATCATCGGTGGTGGCGGCATCACGGCGGCGTCCGACATTGATGACTACGTCGGCGCCGGAGCGCAGCACGTGGCCATCGGCACCAAGGCATTCAACCCGCGCTGTCTGTGGAGCGAAGCGCCGCTGCGCCCGCTGATCGAGCACGCTGCATCCGTGCTGTCATCCGGCGGTGCTGAGACTGATTGACGCGACGGTGACGTCATCGGCGAGCGACTGCGTCTCGGCGAAGGACTGGATGGCCTCGATGAGCCGTGTGGTGTCGCCCGCCGCGTCCTTGGAGTCGGCAAGGGCTTCAAGCACGCGATCCATCCCGAACTGCTCGCCGGCGGGGTTGACCTGCTCGACGACGCCATCGCTGAAGAGAACGATGCGATCCCCATCGTGCATCTCGATGCGCTCGCTGGCGTACTCGTAGCTCGGCTCGACACCGACGACGAGGCACCCCTCGCCGCGCACGGGCTCCGGCGCGGCACCGGGGCGACAGCGGACGCAGTAGCCATGCCCACCATCGATGTACTGCAGCGAGCCCGTGCGTGAGTCCACCACGCCCAGCCAGAGGGACACGAACTCGTATTCGGCGGAACGGGCCGCGATGTAGCGGTTTGCCTGGCACATCGCCTCGGCGAGATCGCCCGGACGACGCAGGGCAGCATGCAGGTGCGACTGGGCCATCGCCATGACCACGGCGGCGCCCATGCCCTTGCCCGTGACATCGCCGAGCATGCACGCGACGTGCCCATCTTCCAGATCAACGATGTCGAAGAGGTCGCCGGCGACGACGCGGCCGGGGATCGATTTCATCGCGTAATGCACCGCGCCGACCTTGCCGGAGGAGGGTGGCATGATGCGTACCTGGGCTTCGCGCGCGGCATTCAGATCGGCATCGAGCTGACGCTGACGTTTCTCCAGCGCATGCCGCCGGATGTTCGCCATCGCCAGCCCGCAGAGCCGCGCGACGGCGCCGGTGAAGGCGGCGGCATCGGGCGCCATGCTCTTGCCGGGCTCTCGTGTGTCGAGATACAAGAACGCCTGCACCTCGCTGCCGACGAAGACGGGAGCGCAGATCGCCGACTGGATGCCCAGCTCGATGACACTGACCGCCTCGCGCCACTCGGAGGACTCGGTCATGCGCACCACATGCCCCTCGGCGGCTCCGCGCAGCAGGGAACGGCTGATCGAGAACTCCGGTGCGCCAGCGCGGCCGACTTCGCGCGATCCGATGAGTTCCACTTCGTCGATCGACGTCAGTGGGCGCACCAGCGCGGCCCGCGTCGAGCCGGTGCCGTGCAATACGGCTTCGAGCACGCTGCTGGAAAGCGTCTCCTCGTTCTCCGCTGCCTGGATCGAGGATGCACAGTCCATGAAGACCGACAGCCGCCGCTCTGCGAGAGATGACAGCTCTGCTTCGGGAATGGCGACGACCTTGGCGCGGGTGTCGCCGTAGTCATTGGTGGTCGCAAGGCCTGGACGAGACTCGCGACCGACCTGCACTCGGAACAACCACGGTCCGATCGCCAGTGAGTCGCCGTGACCGATGGGCGAGGGCTCATTCTCCGTCAGCGGTATGCCGCTGATCGTGGTGCCGTGACGGCTGCCGAGGTCCTTCACCAGCCAGCGATCGCCCTGGAAGCGAATCTCAGCGTGACGACGGGAGACGGACTGATCGGGCAGCTGCACATCGCAGACGGACGAGCGGCCGAGGGTCGCCGGCTGCGTGGCGACCAGCTGGATCGGTTCGACTGCGGGGCCCGTAATCGGGTGGAGCGTGATCGGTGGTCCTGAGTCAATCGTTGTCGGGGGGTCGGGCTTCAACCATGCCTCCTGAAGGACGTTCCGTGCATGGTACTCTGCTTCCGTCCGAATCCCGATTGGAAACCCCGGCAGGCTGCATGGACGTCGTACGCCATTGTCTCGGGTGGGAGCGGCCTCTCCTGGCCGCCCTCATCGATCACCTCACCGCCGAGCATGACGGAGGATCGGAACTCGACCTGTCCGCCCGCGTGGTGGTCCTGTCGGGAGCCCGAGCCGGGCGCATGGCCCTGTCAGGCCTTGTGAGCTGGGCGGATGCGCGGCATGTGGCGCTCGCTCCGCCGCTGCTGCTGACGCCCGGCCAACTGCCCGGCCTCCTGCTGCCCGTGCCGGGACGATCCGCCGGGGACACGGCACGCCGCCTCGCGTGGATCGAAGCGCTGCGCCAGACGCCGGGCTCGACCTTGCGGGCCCTGATTCCGTCGCCCCCGGATCCCGAAGACACGCGGGCCAATTCGGCGTACGCCACCCTGCTCGAGCGATGCCATCGCGACATCGCCGGTGCCGGCCTGCGCTTCGCCGACGTTCCTGCTCGCGCTGAGACAGTCTTTGACGGCCTCGATGAGGCGACTCGGTGGGACGCCGCGGCTGCCGTCCAGGATCGGTACGCCCGACTCCTCGCGGACTCCGAACTGAGCGATCCGCATCTGGCGTGGGTCGATGCGCTGCGGTCAGCGCCGTCCCAGCCGGGCACCCACCACATCACACTCGCGGGTGTACCCGATCTGCCCCTGCTTGCGCGCCGAGCACTGGAGCACGGCGCTGCGACCGTCGAGGTGCTCGTCTTCGCGCCGGAGCACCTGTCGCAGCACTTCGATGCCCTCGGTTGTCTCGATATCGATCACTGGAGCACCGCCGACGTGCCGCTGGCGGATGATCGCATCTTCGTCGCCGACCGACCTGGTGATCAGGCGGACGCTGCGCTCTGCTGCCTCGCGCAGCTCGGAGGTGCGCACACGTCCGATGACGTCGTGATCGGAGCACCTGATGGGCAGGTCACGGGTCATCTGGTGCGGCGGGCGGAACGGTTCGGCATCATGATGCGCCCTGCGCTCGGCATGCCGCTGTCCCGATCGGGTCCGTCGCGGTTGCTTCGGGCAATTGCGACGTTCATCGACACCGGTGACGCAGAGGCGTTTGCGTCTCTGCTCCGGCATCCCGACTTCGAAGCCGCACTGCTGCGCACAGCGACGCATCCATCTGGCCGGCCGCGGAGTACGGAGTGGTGGCTGGAGGCCTTCGATCGCGAGCGGGCCGACCATCTCATCGATCAAGTCACCGGGAGATGGCGCAGTACGCACCGTCGTGCCGTGCTCGAGGCTATGTATCAGGGTGTTCGGTTGCTGCTCCGACCGCTCATGGGCAAGCGCGGCCAGCCGGATCGGCGCACCGCCGGCGCATGGAGTGAGCGGATGCTCGCGGTCCTTCGCGGGGTGTACGGCGGGAAGGGGTACCGGCGCTCGCGTCCGGATGAGCGGACGACGATCGACGCGTGTGAACGGCTTCGTGACGGCGCCGTCGAGTTGTCACGCTTCCAGCGTGGGCCTCTGGCACACCCCATGCGCGCATCGGAGGCGATCGGGCTGCTGCTGGAAGTCACCGACGCGGCGACCCTGCCCGACCCGGCGCTCGACGATGCCGTCGAACTGCTCGGCTGGCTGGAGGTCGCCTCGGATCCCTCGCCCGTCGTCGTACTGACGGGGATGAATGAGGGACACATCCCCGGCGCGGTCGCCGTCGATCCGCTGCTTCCTGACGGGCTGCGTCATGCGCTGGGCCTTCCGGATGACCGAGCACGGCACGCTCGGGATGCGTACCTCCTTGCCGCCATCGTCGCCTCCCGCCCGTCTGTCTCACTGATCTGCGGACGCCGATCGTCAGAGGGCGAACCGCTGGTGCCAAGCCGCCTGCTTTTCCAGTGTCCACCCACGCTCGCCGCCGAGCGCCTCGCGCGGCTCAGCGCCGAAGAGCCGGCGATGCCGGAGGTCCGGCTCGACCAGCGTCCTCGCAGCGGCCCGCGCGACCGGTTCTTCCATGTCTCCGTCATGCCGCACGACCCGGTGGAGACGATGAGCGTCACCTCCTTCCGGACATTCCTCGCGTCGCCGTACCTCTTCTACCTCCAGTCGATCGAGCGCCTTCGGGTGATTGAGGATCGTGAGCGGGAACTCGCGCCACCCGCGTTCGGGAGCATGCTGCACGTGGTGCTGGACCGCTTCGGGCACTCCAGCCTGCGCGACTCCACGAACGTCGAGCGGGTGCGCGATTTCCTCTGCGACACCCTCCACGATCATTTGCGGGCCCACTTCGGCCGCTCGCCCCGTGCGGCGATTCAACTACAGGCGCTGTTTGCCGAGCAGCGACTGGCGTGCTTCGCACAGTGGCAGACGCAGCGTGCTCGAGAAGGATGGCGCATCGAGCAGACCGAGATGAAGATGAGCGGCAGCATCGACGTCGATGGCGCGCCGATGATGCTTCGCGGGACCATCGACCGGATCGATCGCCACAGTGTGTCCGGTGCGATGGCGATCATCGACTACAAGACGAGCGATACCCCCAAATCACCCGAGCAGACCCATCGGCACAACGGTGTGTGGCGAGATCTGCAGTTGCCGCTGTATCGGCATCTGGTCGGTGAGACCGATGGGCCCATCAGCCTAGGGTACATCGTGCTGCCGCGTGATCCGAAGGTCGAACTGCTCGAAGCAGATTGGTCGCCCGCCGATCTTCGTGATGCGGATGACACGACCCATGACGTGATTCGTCTTGTTCGTCGTGGTCAGTTCGATGTGCTCGGCGACGTCGGCTGGGCCAGAGGCGCAGTCGCATCGCTCTGCGGCGTCGGCTTCCTCGGAATCGAGGAGGAGGCGCAGCATGTCCAGTGAAATCGTGCGGGCCTCGGCCGGCACGGGCAAGACATTCACGCTGACCAATCGATACCTGCAGCTCATGCTGCAGGGGGAGCCGCCGTCATCGGTTCTGGCGACGACGTTCACGCGCATGGCGGCAGGCGAGATCCTGCGCAAGATGCTGGAGCGTCTATCGCTGGCGGCGACAGGCAACGCCGCAACCCTCGCGGAGCTGCAGGAGCATGTCCACCCCGGGATCACGCGCGAGACATGCGAGTCTGTCGCCGCGACGATCTCCAGATCCGTGCATCGGCTCCGAGTGATGACGCTCGATGCTCTCATGCTGCGGGCGGCGAGTGCGTTCAGCCTGGAGATCGGCATCGTGCCGGGGTGGAGCATCGTCGAGGATGAGCGGGATGAGGATCTGCGCGACGAGGCGATCGGTCGGGCGCTGCGGGAGTTCGCGAAGGATGAGCTTTTTGTGCTGCTCCGCACACTGCACAAGGGAGAACTGCGCCGGGACGTGCACGTCGCCGTCAGCCGCGTGGTGCGGAACGCCCACGATGAATGGCGAAAGTGCGAGCCGGGGGCATGGGAAGTGTTGCAGCCCGCTGGAACGCCGCTCTCGCGGGAGAATCTGCTGGATGCGATCGATCGGCTGCGCACCGCACCATGCCCGCGAACCAAGGCGGGGAAGGAGAGCAAGCGGTGGCGGGGAGCGATCGATACGGCGCTGCACAACGCCGAACGGGAAGACTGGCGATCGATGCTCAGCGCCGGTGTCGCCAAGCCGCTGCTCAAGGGCGAGGAGACGTTCGCCAGTATGGCGATCACGCAGGAGATCCGGGACGTCTTCCAGCCGCTGATCGAGCATGCGCGGGCGGCGCTGCTCACGAAGCACCATCAGATCAGCCGGGCGATGGGGCGGTTGCTGGCGAAGTTCGACGAGGCATACCTGGATCTCAAGCGCGATGCGGGTCTGTATCGATTCGACGACATGCCGCGCCTGCTGCTGCATGCCGAGGCTGGGCACGCGCTGGGCGACCTGTACTACCGCATGGACGGCTGGATCCGTCACATCCTTCTCGACGAGTTCCAGGACACATCGCGCACGCAATTCGCGTTTCTGGAACCGATGCTCGACGAAGTGCTGACCGATGTCGCCGAAGGTCGAAGCGTGCTGTGCGTCGGCGACGTCAAGCAGTCGCTGTACGCCTGGCGAGAGGCCGAGCCGCGCCTGCTCGAGCATCTGGGCGATCGGTGGCCGCACTTTGGATCGGGTCGCGAGCTGCACAGGAGCTACCGCTCTTCGCCCGCGATCGTCGACGCGGTCAACGCCGTCTTCGAGCATCTTGGTGAATCGTCCCTGCTGAGGGAGCACCCCGACACGCTGGCGCATTGGCAGGGCATCTACACCACGCACGAGACAGCCCTCGATGTTCCTGGACACGTGCAGTTCGCCGTCGCCGAGGCTCCCGGCGATGCGGAGGACAACGACCCGGACTGGACGCAGGCAATCATCAGCGACGCGGCCCGGCGCGTGCAGCGCATCGCCGCGGCTGACCCCGGCGCGACCATCGGCATACTCGTGCGGACGGGCAAGCACATTCCACGCCTGCTGCTCGAGCTCAGCCGTCTCGGCGTGATGGCCAGTGAAGAGGGCGGCAATCCGCTGACCGATGCGCCACCTGTTGCCCTGGCGCTGTCACTGCTGCGCCTCGCTGATCATCCAGGAGACAGTGCTTCGTTCCATCACCTGGCCACATCGCCGTGCGCCACGGCGCTCGGGCTGTCACCCGAAGACGATGCGTTCAAGCGGGTGGCCTTCTCGGCGCAGCTTCGCCGGCGATTGCTGCACGAGGGATACGCCGGCACGCTTGGCTCGCTGCTCGACGTCGCGGCATCCTCGATGGACAGACGCGGGCTACTCCGCTTCGGGCAGCTCATCGAGCTGGCGCATGAGTTTGATGCGCGGGCCGGTCTGCGTCCAATCGACTTCGTCAACGTCGTGGAACGCCGCGGTGTAGAGGAACCGGGTGGACTGCGCATTCGCGTCATGACGATCCACAAGTCCAAGGGACTGGAGTTCGATGCTGTTGTGCTGCCCGACCTGGAGAACAGGTGGCAGCTGCGCAACAGTGATGTGCTGCTGGCCCGCGATGATCCTTTTCGGCCGGCGCAGGTTGCAAGCCCGCTCGGCGATACCCTGCTTCGCTCGCTGGATCCCACGCTCGGCGCGATGTACCGGGAGACGCTCGGCAACCGCATCAGCGAGGAACTGTGCGCGCTGTATGTGGCGATGACGCGGGCGAAGCGCATCATGCACATGATCATCGGCCCGCCCCGACAGGGCGCGGATGGGCGTCGCTCCGCTGCCGGCGTCCTGCGGGCAACCTTGGCTCCCGATGTCGAGCCCACTCCGGGCGCGATGCTGTGGCAGACACGTCATGGCGACGCTGCATCCACAGCACGCCAGTCCGCGGTTGAAGGCTCGGCCGGACCGCCGATCACGGAGTTGCGCCTGGCGCGGCCCACGGGGTCCAGCCCGTGGCGCTTGGGACGGACGCGCCCGACGGCAACGCATCCGGATGTCGCCGTCGAACCATCGCTGCGCATGCCGAGCGAGAGCGGTATCGATCGCGGCCTGCTGATGCATACATGGTTCGAGCATGTCGGGTGGTTGGAGGATGGGCTGCCCGATGAGAATGCGCTGCGTCGCATCGCCGGGGAAATCGGCGCATCCGTCGAACTGACGGAGGAGGTTCTTCCGCTCTTTGCCGAAGCGCTGCGTCGTCCCGAGGTGCGCGGCGTGCTGTCGCGCGAGCAGGGCGATGCACCGACGCTGTGGGACGCCGACCACGAGTTGCGGCGAGAGTGGCCCTTTGCTGTGCGCATCACCGATGGTGACGCGGGACGATCAATGGTCATGACGGGACGCTTCGACCGGCTTGTGATCCGCCGCAGCGAGGGACGGGTGAGTTCAGTGGAGGTCATCGACTTCAAGACCGACGCGATCACCGATGACGGTGCCGAAGATCGGCTTGTTGCGCAGTACACACAGCAGATGAGCGCGTACCGGCAGGCCGCCGCAACGATCTTCGGTCTTCATCGTGATCAGGTGGAGGTCCGGCTGGTGCTGACGGCGACCGGACGCGTGCTGCTGATCGCGGACTAGCGCGTCTCGGCGGGCGACCAGTCCGGGTCACCCGCACGGGCCGCGTCATCGGACCAGCGGGTCATGTCGCGCAGCTCCTCGGCGGTGAGGAACTCCACGTGGCCATCCGTCATGCCGACGGCGGCCTTGCTGCTGTAGCGAGCATCGAGGTTGCCGTAGAGCTCGGGGTGCGCATCGCGGTCGTACGGCGAGGCCGACCACGGACCAGGGACGCCGCCACCGAAGGGGCCGAGTTCACCCCACTGGGGCGACTCGACGAGATACCAGCCCTCGACGAACGAGCTGCCGCTCGTATCGAAGTACTCGCCGCGCGATGAGCCGAAGGCGACCATCTGGTGTGGTCGCACGATGCGCGAGAGCTTCTTCGTGACGTTGAAGGGAGTGTCATCGGCGCCGGGGACATACCGCGGGTCGCCGGGTCGGTACGGTTGGACCTTGTAGCCGCCCAGGAAATGGGCGTTGACGCCAAAGCTCGGATACACACTGACGACGTACTGCCACGTTGCGTGCTCTGGCGTGCCTGGCTCGGGAACGCCATTCAGCAGCGACTCTTGTGCGCCGGAGATCAGCGTTCCTCGAACATCGACGTCGTCCATGTACGAGAAGAGGCGCCAGGTGTAGCGCTGCCGCGCCTGCGGGCTTGTCACGGGTGTCGATGTCGAATCGACCACCCGTCCCGACGGATTCGCGCTGTAGTAGCCGACGATCAGCGCATCGCCGTGTTCCTGTGCGTAGAG